>JAIVHN010000135.1 GCA_020201015.1 Spirochaeta sp.
GAGTTTGCCGATGCCGGAGATTGTGGGGAAGCCGGGCCCGGCGGCCCGCCGGACACGAACGGCACGAGCCAAGACCGCATTGTTGCAGAGATCCTTTCAAATGCTGGCGCACGCGACATGACACGGAGTGTTGGGTTTTAGAGTCCGGTTAGACATGTTGCCAAAGGAGCTCACCGCGCTACCTAATTTCGTGCTAAACTCCGAAACATGAGTTTTCGAGCAAAGATGCAGCGGGTGGCCTTTATTGACCGGCGGCTGCGCTACAAACGGGACTATCCCTCGGCTGGCACCTTTGAGCATGACTACTTAGATGAGGCCGGGGAGACCTTTGACAAGCGTACCTGGAAGCGCGACATTGAGTGGCTGCGTGAGCAGGGCGCCCCCATTGAGTATGACGCCCACCGCCACGGCTATTTCTACAGTGATGAGAGCTTTAGCCTGCCCGCGCTGAGCCTGAGTGAGGGCGATCTCTTAGCAATTCTGGTGGCCGATCGCGCCCTTTCCAGTTACCGCAACAGCCCCTTCTACGAGCGCATGCAGCAGGTCTTTAACCGCTTGGCGGCTTTTTTGCCGGACCGGGTGAGTGTGCACAGCAGTGAGCTTGCTGGGAACGTCAGCGTTATTGCCGAGCCGGTGACCGAGATCAAACCCCAGGTCTGGGAAACCTTGCAGCGTTGTCTCAATGAAGAGCGCAGCGTCCGCATTCAGTACCAGGCGCCAGGTTACAGCACACCCGCTGTGCGCAAACTTGACCCGTACCACATTGTCGGGCACAAAGGGGAGTGGTACCTCTTAGGCTGGTCTCACCATGACCAGAGCATTCGCATCTATGCCTTGGGGCGTATTCAGAGTTGCCGCCGGGAAACGGCCCGCTTCAGCCGCCCAACGGAGTTCCGCGCAGATGACTACATCGACCCGTCATTTGGTGTGTTCGTGAAAGAAGAACAGGTCGATGTCGCAATTCGCTTTGACCCACCGGTTGCCTCCAAGATTCAAGAACGCAGCTGGCACCCAAAGCAGCGCATAGAGAAGTTGGCAGGTGGAAGCATTATCCTGCACTACACGACCAACCAGCAAACCCAGACCCTGTTCTGGGTCTCAAGCTGGGGCCCCAACGCGGAGGTGCTGAGCCCGCCGGAACTGCGAACACGGGCAGCAGAGTGGTTCCGCGCATCAGCCGCGAGCTATGAGGGTGTGTAAAAAAATGTGAGTTTGGGCAGCACGAGTGCGCACGTCTACACTGTAAAAGTTAAAAATCTCCCCCGGTTAGACTCGAACTAACGACCTAGTGGTTAACAGCCACCCGCTCTACCAACTGAGCTACAGGGGAATGCGTTACGCTACAGGACAGTACCGGAAGACCACCGATCTGTCAAGTACTCAGCAGAAATCTGTCAAGTACTCAGCAAAAACTGATGAGGCTAATACACGACAATCTTGGTGCCGCATGACGCGCAGTTGCCGGAATTTGTCAGACCCGGGGTGCTTACGTGGTACCCGTGGCGCCTAATTACCTGCTTGGTGCAGGAGGGACAGTGGGTGTGGGCGGGCGCAGTTATATTTCCCGGGTACACGTAATGCAGGTGTGCACGCGCCTGTTCAACAGCTGCCAAAATTGCTTCCGGGGGCGTAGACGGCGCGTTGAACTCGGTTCCCGGTATTGGATGAAAGGCTGAGATGTGCAAGGGTACATCCGGTCCAAGCTCCGCTACAAACGAGAAGAGCTCATGGAGATCGCTCGGGTCATCGTTGTGCCCCGGGATAAGCAGTGTTGTGACTTCTAGATGAGTTAGCTCCTGGGCTATGCGAAGAAACTCCAGCACCGGTTCCAGACTACCACCAAGTTCGCGGTAGAAGCTTGTGCGCCATCCCTTGAGGTCGACATTGGCAGCGTCCATGTACCGGAGTAGCTCCCGCGCGGGCTCAGGTTGCAGATACCCGGCGGTAACTAAGATGTTTTTGAGTCCGGCCTGGTGTGCGAGCTCAGCGCATTCTAGCACGTACTCAAAATGGATTCCAGGCTCGTTATAGGTGTATGCAATACCGAAACTGCCTGACTCGCGGGCCGAGGCAACCAAGTCGGCGGGGGCAACCAAGTTGGCCGAGGCAACCAAGTTGGCGGGGGCAATTGACGATCCGCCAGCAGTCACACGACTTGGCGTAACAGCGTTCCGCGCCGCCGCATTGTGGACCGCCTCACTATCGGGTACGACTTGGGAAATTCCGTAATTCTGACAAAAAGGACAGTGCAGATTGCACCCCAAAAAACCCACGGAATAGACCTTCTCTCCCGGATGAAAATGAAACAGGGGCTTTTTCTCGATCGGGTCCATCGTGCGTGCGGAAACTTGACCTGCGAAGGGGAGCCAAGGGAGCCCGTCTGCCATACCCCGAACACCACAACGCCCGACTCCGTCCCGTGTGAAACGGCAGAGATGAGGGCAGAGAGTACACTGTAGTGTGCTGGTTTTACCTTCAAGCTTCTCGAAATAGCGAGGTGTCACGCGCGCTTCTTCGGCATCGGGAACTAAATCGCTCATTCGGGACTGCGACTGGGACCGGGGCTAAACGACGTACCTACCTCAAAATGCGAGATAGTCAGCGCTCGACTACCGCGACGTATCCAAAAGCGGACAAGCTGAACACTACGTCCTTCGTCTTCCTGTGTAGCAGACTTCTGGATGTCGAAAGACGGTTGTGCTTCTAAGAAACGTTGAACTCCCATAACTTCTCCGATCCGGAAGATACTCGCCCGGCCGTGGCCCAACGGCAGCTCATATTCTAGATCCGCTTCTTATGTGGTGTCAAGTTTAGAAAAAACTATATCGAACTTCTACTTATTGGACGCAAGCTCGCGTTCAAGCGCTTCGTTGAGATAGAGCCCAATTTTTTCAGCATGCTCGGAACTAAGGTCGTGGAACAGGACGATAAGCGATTCACTGGTGCGATAGACTCTCAGCTGAATATTGAGAAGGCTCTCACCAATGCGTAGCGTTGCAGTGTTAATAATGTCACCTGACTCAAGGGTCTCTGCCGGTAGCGATGTGCGAGGTATAAAACCGATGCCCTCAATGGAAATGTCCCGTACCGTACCGCTCACAATTTGCCAAGTCTCGGGATGTGAAAACATCAACTCAACTCTGTCGTGCGGGCCGGGAATAAGCCGCTTTGCTCTGCGAAGGTCACTTAGCTCTTTGTAACGTATGACAAGATTTCGCAGCCTTTCCAGTTCGTGAGGTTTGTCTAAGTTTTCGTCTACCAGGCCATTCACACCCAGGTGCTGTGCTTTGTCGGCGTCGTCATGGGTGAAACTGGGGCCGGTGAGCAGGACGAAAACCGAGTCTTCGCGTGTTACATGACTCCGCAGAAATGCAATGAAGGTTTTCCAGTGGCGCGGGTAGTCCTCCGCGCTCCAGGCGATAATGTCGGGCGCGATCTCCTCCAAGTTGTCCATTGCCTTAATTGGATGTCGGTACTGAATTACTGAAGCTCCGAGGCGAGTAAAATGATCGGAGAGGATTTTTCGAAGGCCGGTTCGTTCGGCAACCAAGACTACCTTCATGTTACTCAACGCCCATGTTGCGGACCGTATACTCGGTTATGAGCCAGATATCGTCGCGGCGTTCTAAGTTGTAGGTATAGCGCTTGATCTCAACATAATTATCAAAACGAAAGCGCTGCTCGGTAACCACTGTACCTCGATTCTCGGTATAACTTGTTTCCAGTATTGAGAAGCTATCAGGGACTAAAAGGATGTCCTCGTCAGCGCGTTCTTGCTGAAGGTCACGGCGGAAAGAGTTCAGCATATCGCGCCGCTCTTCATCTGAAAGGCGCTGGTAACGCCGTTGACTGTCAGGATTGGCTTGCAACAAGGACTCGAGGTCGAGATACAGAAAGAACTGATTCCAGCTACCTCTACGGCGTGCATCAAGCACATAACGAACGACTTCATCCGGCGGCATGGCCTCCTGACGAAGAACATCCAGCATCACCTCTTCCACGCGATGTTCAGCCTGTGGGTCTTCAGCAGTTCCGGGACGAACCGAAAGAGTGAGTCTATTGGAACTCATAGCTGACCCGTTGCTGCGGTGTGCGCCCCCTGCCAACTCTGGAAAGAAATCGGCATGGATTACATAAACCCCTGCTTCGCTTAGCTGCACGTAACTGCCCAGGTTTTCAACAAACGCGAATTTCTCCCCGGGTGCAACCGTAATTTCTCGGTAGAACACCTGTTGATTGGCCGTCCTCTGTATGATAAATTGCTCGGAAACCGGAAGTTGCTGGTTTGTTAGCGTTCTAGCATCGAACTCCAGATTAAAGAGGCGTCTATCGGCAAGACGGAATCTGTAGGTTTCGCTTGATTCGTTGCCGACCGTCACTTCTATCCGGATATTACTATCGGGATAGTAGACTTCCTTTTCATAGAACCGGATCGTTACCGATACGTCATCAGTTGCGGTTAGCACTGGAGCCACTGAAAACAAGAGGACAAAACAGACGATCCACGGTGTGAGGGCTTTTTTCACTTCCATATCCGTTACCATTGTCGGCTGAACAGCATGAAATCATTATTCTACAATCGCATTCTTGAGCGTATTGGCTCGAATGAAGCACTTCGAACACTGCACAAAGGTTTTGAGCACTCAAGTTTTCCCTTAGAACCTGCGGGGCCCAAAGGCAGTTTTGCCGCCTTTATCTGCGCCGACCTTGTTCATCGGCGCAAGACCGACCTTCTAATTATTACGCCAACGGAACAAGAGGCTAATGATCTCGTTGAAGACCTCCGGCTTTTTGGTGTTCCGAGTCTTTTGTTCCCAGGATGGGAGACCGCTCTGTACCACTCGGTAGCGGTGCACTCGCCGGTTTTTGGAAAAAGAGTACACGTCCTTTCAGAACTTGCCGCAGGTGCTGCGCGTGTTGTGGTAGCACCGCTGCGCGCGGCGCTTATTCCGATACCGCCTCCTGAGTACATCAGACGCCGATTACAGAACGTTGCCGTTGGCGACACAATAGATCCGCCGGTGCTGGCCGAGCGGCTTGTTCAAGAAGGATATCTGCGAGTACCCCGCGTAGGACTGCGGGGTGAGTTTGCGTTGCGCGGAGAGGTGCTTGACATATATCCACCTGGATCAACCGAGGGGCTGCGCATAGTTTTCGAGTTTGACGAGATCGAACAAATTAGGATATTCGATCCGGAAACACAGAGTTCTACCGGTACGGTTGAGTCGGCGCGAATACATCCCTCACGTGAGGTTGTGTGGGATGAGGAGCTGGTGGACCGGTTGCGCAAAGTGTGGTCAAAAACGCTGGGCGGCGAGCCTGATGAAAGCGTACTGGAGAGTTTGCTCATAGGGGGCGGACACCCCGGTGAGGAGCGCTTCTATCCTTTGGTGTGCAAAACCCGTGCAACCTTAGCAGACTATTTTGCGGGAGCAGGCGGTGGAGCAGGCGGTGGAGCAGGCGGTGCTAAAA
>JAIVHN010000136.1 GCA_020201015.1 Spirochaeta sp.
GTCAAACCTGCAGCTTCAGCTCTTACCTGGGCGGCCGGATCCAGGGGTAGCTCGACGGCGTGGAAAAAATCCTTGGGATTCCCTCGCAAACTGCGGCCCATAGCAGTTTGCTGCGTGGTTGGGGCCGCCACGACTACATCGCCCAAAAGCCGGGCACCTTCGACCGCAGCTACCAAGCCGGGAGAGAATATTCCGTCGTCGTTGGTGACAAGAATGAGCGGAGTATCGGACGGCCCCTCTAAAGAGACCTGCTTAGGTGTGTGTGTGTTCATAATAGATGTAGTATGGCAGAAAACGCCCCGGAGCAGAAGCGACGCTATGCAGGGGCTGGCTCTTCAACCCGGTACACGTGCATACCCCGTGCCTTGTAGTTCTCCAGGGCCGCCGGATGATCAAGGCTGCAGGTGTGCAACCACACACGCTTGGTGCCCTGCCAAGCCCAGGCCGACTGAAGCGTATGAGTTAATAGGTAGCCGCCGAAGCCGTGCCCAATGAAGCGGGAAGCCAAACCAAAGTAGCAGACCTCGACATCGCCATTGTTCTGCTGCTGCAGTTCATAGTATCCGGCAGGTGATCCTTGGTAATAGGCAACCCAGGTACGCAGATTGTCGGCCTCGGCATACTCTTGCCACTGCTCCGCGGTCCATGGCAGTTTGTCTGTCCAGTCCCAGTCCTTGCCCACAAACTGGTACAGAAAGCGGTTGAACTCACACTGCTTAACCTCGCACTCACGTACATCGAGCCCTTTGGACTCAGTCTTGCCGCGCAGGGCCGTCGGTGAGTTCATTTCCAGATAATAAATTGTTGCTTCACTCATGGGTCTTCTCCGCATCTTGGTGTAAATCACCCGGCTTAGCTGCAAAAAGGGGCGCCATGCGTAGAATACCACCACTCCGATTTGCCTGAAAAGCCCAGGCCAGTGCCGAGAAGATACGAAAACAATTTCTTGACATATTGGTATGACCAATCTACCATTGCGTGACATATCCCACATGTTTTTCGCGCTACAGAGGAGGGACCTCGTGACTGCCGAAACCAATCCTTTGTTTCAACCAATCAGAATACGAAACTTGACGATTAAGAATCGCATTAGCATGGCGCCCATGCACACCAAGTACGCTTCCGAAAGCGGAGAAGTTACCGACAAACTCATTGAGTATTTTGTCGCCCGGGCTCGCGGAGGCGTAGGCCTGATTGTGGTTGAGAACACCTGCGTGGACTGGGATTTGGGTAAGGGAGACGGCAATCCAGTTACCATTCATGACGACCGATTCCGGCCGAGACTCCATGAGCTGGTCAAAGCCGTTCACCACCATGGAGCGAAGATCATTACCGAGTTGCATCATGTAGGGCGCCAGACCTTCCGATCCAATTTGGGCGGGAGGACACCGGTCTCGGCCTCGGCGGTTCAGTCTGAAGTGGGCGGCGATATGCCCCGGGAAATAACTGAACAAGAAATTCTCAACACCGTGCAGAACTTTCGGAGCGCGGCCCGCCGCACCAAGGAGGCGGGTTTTGACGGCGTAGAGCTCCACGGAGCGCACGGATATCTTTTTAACAGCTTCATTTCTCCTCGTACCAACAAACGAACAGACAAATGGGGCGGCTCATTTGAGAACCGCTGTCGCTTTGCGGTCGAGGTAGTTAGGGCTGTTCGTGAAGAAATTGGCCCAGATTTTCCGCTGTTCTTTCGCATGAGTGCTGCCGAGTCAACTCCAAACGGCCTCACGCTTGAGGATGGATTGCGATATGCCCGCGTACTCCAGGAAGAAGGTGTTGATTGTCTCGACGTTTCCCACGGCACCTACGAAAGCATCAAGCATTTTCCCATGCAAGGTGACCCGCTTGATTCACTGGTGGATCTCGCCGAGGCGGTAAAACAGGCGGTCTCAATCCCGGTGATTGCCGTTGGAAGCCTTGGAATTGACCCCACAGTCGCAGAGAGAGTTATTGCCGAGGGCAAGGCGGACATGGTGCACTTTGGCAGGGAACTCCTGGCCGACCCTGAGCTCCCAAACAAAATTCGCTCCAACCGTTTTGAGGAAGCCCGCACATGCATTCGCTGCAATGAGTGCACCGGAAGTATCGACAAAGGGCACTTTCTCGCCTGCGCCGTTAATCCGGAACTGGGCTACGAATACAAGAAGGCGCTGCATCAATTACCAAAAGCCAAGAGAATTGTTGTTGTTGGCGCCGGGCCGGCCGGACTTGAGTACGCGGTAACGGCGGCACAGGGGGGCAGCAAGGTAACGCTAATTGATAAGCAAGATCACATCGGCGGCTTGGCTCGTGTTTGTTCTATGAGCGAGTACAAGAACCGCGAGATCTGCCGACTCATTGAGTACTACGACACCCAGATCCGTAAGACGGGAGTGGATCTACAGTTGGGTGTTCCGGCTACAGCTGGGGCGATCCTTGATTTCAACCCGGACAAAGTCGTGTTCGCCATGGGTTCGGTACCGCTATCACTGCCTGTCAAAGGCGGCGAACGTGCACAGATCGCTATCGACAAGCTCATAGACGGCGGGCAGGGTCTTGGAGATTCGGTCTGTATAATTGGCGGTAGTGGAGTTGGGATCGATGTCGCACTTTTTCTGAGTCACAAGGGTATACGCGCAACTATCATTGAGATGACCGATACCGTTGGTCGTGAACTTAGCGGACATCTGCGTTGGCACCTGCTGGATATGGCGGCTGCGGCTGGTGTTACAATTCTAACCTCACACAAGGTGGTGGAAATTACCGGCTCTGGGGTCGCTGCTGAACACGCTGGGCAACGAGTGGAGATTCCTTGCGACGACGTTCTTTCGGCTATTGGTTTTCAGCGGGTAGACACCTCAGCACTCGAGCAAGAGATCGCCTTGGCGGGTATAGACACGGAAGTCTTAGGCGACATGACCGGAGCCGGACATTTCATGGATGCGATACAGGCCGGCTTCTGGCAAGCAATAGAAGCTTAGACACAAGGAGTAAAGCAATGGGATTCCTCAAACGCGGACGCGACAATGTAGAACGCAGCCCTGCCAAACTTAGCCGGCTCGGAAGATGACTTCGACTCAAGCCTTCATTTTTTGCATGAGCTCATTATGGAGCCCGGCACTCGGATTGGCGAGCACACCCACCATGGGAGTGAAGAGATTTACTTTCTCGTAGAGGGAACAGGTGAGATGACTGTCGATGGTGAACTGGTGCGTATGAAGGAAGGCGATGCCGTCCTGACCCGCAACAACAGCACTCACTCATTTGTTGTCACAAGCACCTACCCCGCAAAACTCTACGTGGTCGAAGCGGGGGTATAGTGGCTGCTTGACAGCTCGGGACGCAAACTGCAGGCTCATGGGTAGTCACAAGCGGCGCATCGTCGCAACAAGGTGGTCCTATGAGCAACACACTGAACACCGGGCTTGTCTCGTTTGGCAAGGCTTCACGTGTATTTCACGCCCCGGTGATAACATCGATTCCCGAGCTACATCTCAAAACCGTGGTGGAGCGACACCGCCAGGACTCGCTGGAGGTCTACCCCTGGGTAGAGGTTGTGTCCGATATCGACACACTGCTGGCAGACCGCTCTATTGAGCTGGTTGTAATAGCTACGCCCAACAACACTCACTTCGAACTGGCGCGCACGTGTTTAGAAGCCGGCAAGCATGTTGTTGTCGACAAACCTTTCACGACAACATCGGCCCAAGCAGTGGAGTTGCTCGAGCTTGCTGGGCAAAAAAGCCTGGTTGTAACGCCCTTTCAAAATCGCCGTTGGGACGGAGACTTTCTCACCATACAGAGGTTATTGGAAAGCCAGCTGCTGGGTCGCCTTGTTGAGTTTGAGTCACGCTTCGACCGCTTTCGAAACTTCTCCAGACCAGGCGCATGGCGGGAACAGCCGGGAGTCGGCAGTGGTGTGTTCTTTGATCTGGGGCCACATCTCATTGACCAGGTAGTTTCACTCTTTGGCCCACCAGAGAAGCTGAGTGCCGATATCCGCACCCAGCGTGACGGCGCCGAGACCGACGACCACTTTGATGTGCTGCTGCAGTATGACGACCTCAAAGTCACCCTCAAGGGTGGGATGCTGGTACGCACAAGGACACCCCGCTTTGTACTTAATGGTATGAACGGTTCATTTGCCAAGTATGGACTTGACCCACAGGAGGCCGCCTTAGTTGCTGGCGCGAGGCCCGGGGCGGCCGACTGGGGAAC
>JAIVHN010000295.1 GCA_020201015.1 Spirochaeta sp.
CAAGCGCTTCTGCGGACTCGGGCCCTTCAGTGATGTTGTCAGTGCCGTTACCCGACAAAAGCTCGGCGGTAGCCGCCTTTGCCTGGGTCACGTTTTCACTGGGTTCTCCACCCTCAATGGGTTCAGCATGCATGCGGGTGTACGCACCACACTCATCTATGACGTCAATAGCCTTATCCGGCAGCTGCCGGTCGTTGATATACAGCGCTGAAAGATGCACCGCCTGCAGCAACGCGTCGTCGGTGAATTTAACGCGGTGGTACTCCTCGTACTTTTCTCGCAGGCCTAAGAGAATCTGATAGGCTTCGTCCTCGGTAGGCTCGTTAACGTCGATCTTTTGAAAGCGACGAGATAAAGCCCGATCCTTCTCAAAATGACGCTTGTACTCATCATACGTGGTAGACCCAATGCACCTTAAGCGACCACTAACCAAGGCCGGTTTAAGTAGGTTTGAGGCATCAAGTGAACCACCGGACACGGCACCGGCACCCACAATGGTATGTATCTCATCGATGAACAAGATCACCTTATCTTGTTTCTCGAGCGCTTTAATGACCTGTTTCAACCGTTCTTCGAAGTCACCTCGGTACCGCGTTCCCGCAACCAAAGCTCCCATGTCCAAAGAATATATAGTGAAATCACGCAGCAAGCGTGGCACCTTACCCTCAAAAATCCGCTGAGCCAGCCCCTCGGTAATTGCTGTTTTTCCGACACCAGGGTCACCCAGGTGCACAGGATTGTTCTTGAGTCGGCGACACAGCACCTGTACAGTGCGTTCAAGAATGTCTTCACGACCTACCAAAGGCTCCAGCACACCTTCGCTCGCAGCAGCCGTTAGATTCCGGGTAAACTGCGAAAGTGGATCTTTTTTCTTTTTACGGTCCTGGCCAGCCGGGCTCCCTTCATCGGCGTGTGGAAACTGGGCAGACTCATCCTCATCTTCCTCAGACAGCTCGTCCTCTTCAAGCCCAGTTTCTTCACTGGCACCGTGCGAAATGACTTCAAGCAGGCGCAGCCTTTGGACGCCGGATTTGCGGAGAAAGTACGAGCCATGCGACTCTTCTTCATCGAAAATCGAAACCAGAATATCTCCGATATCAACCTCCGCCTTTTGCGCTTGTTCGGTGTGGAATACCGCACGCTCAATCACGTGCTGGAACTGAATTGACTGAAAAGGCTCGCCACCCGCAACGGTAGGGACATGGACCTTAAGGTGTTCATCGACCTCATTGCGAATCCCATCGGGAGATGCGCTACAGGCCTTCAATAACTCCCGTGCAGCTTCAAAATGAGTTGCTGCGTACAACACGTGCTCGGGAGTGAGGTACTCGTGTCCTCGCTGCTTTGCCTCTTGGTAAGCCGCATTAAGAATGGCTTGGAGTTCCGTATTTATCTGCATATCGCGTTTGGCCTCGCGTGTTTACACTTCTTCCATGGTGCACTTAAGCGGAAATTCTCGCTCACGTGCCATCTCTCGTACCCGCGTCACTCGGCTTAGAGCGATATCGTAGGTATATATACCCACGTCACCCTGTCCCTTGCGGTGTACATCCAACATAATTTTCGTGGCGTCCATCACCGTCTTGTGAAACACGACCATGATAACTTCAATAACAAAGTCCATCGTTGTGTAGTGATCGTTATGTATGAGCACTCGGTACTGGGTCGGTTCCTGAAGCTCTTCCTCAACCTGCTCGCGGACGTCCTCCATAACACCGGAGGTCGGATCCTCGGGCATACTCTCCTCCTCAGCTATATAATACTAGTTTGGTGTGCTTTCGTGTCAAAAGCGTAGGGGTGCAAAATAACCCGTTTCATCACGGCCGGTACGCCGCAAATGAGCAACCTCTATCTCAAGCGGTATGTAGCGACGGCCGAACTCGGTATCTTTTGCCGATACGTAACGCAGAACGTAACGGCCAGCACGCCTTGTAAGCAACTGCTCAACAAAGGGAGATAGTCCAGTTGCCTCAAAGGCGTACGTAGTACGGCCGCCGGTTTCCTCGACAAGGTACTCAAACTCGGGCAGCTCGATGTTGGACTCCAGGTACACCACCGATACGCGTACATCATTTACTTGCAGGTATTGAAGCGTCTCCTGCAAGCCAAAGTTCCGAAAACGATCTTCTGTTGTCGCGCCGTTGGTTACAATAACCATCTCGCGTGGCGCCGGTGAGTCTATAAGGGACCCCACTGCAAGCCGAATTGCGCGGTCTATAGCAGCAGAGTCATGGTAGTCCCCACCGCCAGCAGCCCGTGCCTTGTCACCGATAGATTCAGAACGTTCAGCAACAATTCCCGGAGCTTCCTCTCCACCGACTACAAAACTCCTGGAGGAGCTGGTACCGAGGGCTCCAAGGAGTTCCTCGGTAACACTTCGTACATCGTTGGAGTACGCCTCCATGGATTGATGGCGCTCAACAACCACAGCACTCTCACTTGGTGAGATCTCATGCCCGGCAAAAATCATCTCCGGACCATCAAGAATTCCACTAGCATCCTCGGTAATTACAAAATTCCGAGTATCCAAGCCTAATTGAGGTCGACCTGAACGGTCCCTCACACTTATTTCCAACAACACCTCGGGATGATTGTCCGAGTTAACCCGGTCTAGGCGCACATCAAGTCCGGCATACAGCGAAGACATAGGTGACAAGACCATAATCGTATCCCGGTCGAAGTCGGTAGTAATGATATTGCCGTTAGCGTCGGCTTTCACCGAGGTGACCCTATCCGGCAGCCGATCCAGTTCAAAATCGCGACGTACGGTCTCGCGCTCGGGGTCCAGCAACACGACCTCGGAACCGTTTGCCACCAGCAACCGGCCACCTGTATAGGCTGAAAGTGACTCCGGACGAGTAAGACCAATATCTTGAATTGCCCGTACATAATTCCCGCTTTTATCAAAAACATAAATGGCTTGGCTTCCTGAATCGGCAACGTAGAGGAATCCGTCAAGATAGACAAGACCGGTTGGCCGTGAGAGCCCTGAGAAACCCGCACGA
>JAIVHN010000296.1 GCA_020201015.1 Spirochaeta sp.
CCGCCGCTGTCCCAGGGCGGCCGCAGCGGTGCGGGTTCAAAGTCCTCGGGTAGATCTTCAGGCGAGTCTATTCCGGGACGCTTGCGATTTGAATCGAGCAGGGTGCCCTCTACCCGTCCGGTTAAGTCTGGCGTGGTATAGCGGTTTGGGTAGTAAAACCGCCGCTCGGGACTATCAATAGCAGTCTGCGCCTCCGGGCGGAGCAGCTGCTCCTCTATGTCACGGCTTTCCCAGTACAGAATCCAGCTGTAGGAACTTATCGACAGGTTGTTCAGATAAGGCTTAACAACAGCAGGTAATTCCGGGCTAAAGGTCCCGCGGAGACTCCAGCGCAGAGTGTTGATATTGTCCGGTTCAGTGTCTATAAGATCACTAAACCCCAGTAGCCCAGCGAAATCAATTGACTCGGCCCGGTTATCGAAATCCCGTCGAAAAAATGGATCCGACATCAACAAGAGTTCAAGTTGCATGGATAAACCCAACAGCGTGGTTGAAGCGCTGCTCTCTAATTCGTATCTGAAAGGCAGCTCACCCCAACCCGCAAAATTACTACGATTCCAGTCGGCCTCTGCGTTTCCGTCAACAACCCGGTAGGGGGTTACAAAGTCTTCAATGTTTTCAATCGGATAAAGATGGCGGCTAACTCCTAACGAGCTCCGCCATTTAACAGAGCTCAAAAAGCCAAAACTTGGCAGTTGGGCGTGTAAACCTATAAGCGCACCTAGCCTGGAGTAAATATCGGCCAGCGCTTTGACCGTTCGGTCGGGTGGCGTCGTCTCGGGCCTATCGGTTTCCCGTAGGAAGAGAAACCAGCGTTCCCGTTCCTGACGGTCTTGCTGCTCCTCGGTGAGCTGGAGGAAGGAGAATGGAGCAGATTCGTCATCTCGACGTCCCACAAGATACGTAGTCGTCTGGAGAAATGCTCCCTCGCGGCTACGATATCCTATGGATGGATGAAAAAACAGCTGATCTCCAGGCACAAAAACAAACGGAAAGTACAGAACTGGTACGCGCCCCACGTACAAGACTGCACTCTGTAAGGCCCATTCGCCCGGACCAAAAACCCAGATGCGCCGGGCTCGAAGTCGCCAGTTGGGTGGGTCGACCGGCGAGCTGGTAATTGTTCCATGTTCCAGCAGGACGATATCCTCGGGGGAGCGAAGAATGGTATCACCCTCAAAGGTGAACTCAAGCTCCTCGCCCTCGAGTACCCTTGGCCGTGTTGAGGCGCCATCAAGAAATACTCCCTCCCAGTTGGAAATGTCAAAGGTCAGGGCTCGCCCACGAAAAGTTTCATCTCCGCCTTCACGCTCAATGCGGTAAAGTACGCCACCACGCGCGGTCATCCGGTTCTGAGCTTGATTGAACAAAACTTCATCAGCTTCGATGAAGTGAAGAACGTTGTCATCCTCAAGCCGAATAGAAACACCGCCGCGTAGTATTACGTAATTCTCGTCTACCTCTTGTATATCAAAGTACTCGCCGAGTCGTGTGGACTCTATAGTAATGGTGCGTCCACTGCGCTCCGGGGGCAACGGTGGTGGAGTAAGCTCATGGTACGCAAATATTCGGTTTTCTAACTCTCGTCTTGAACCACGCGTGGACAAGTTTAGACTCTCCAGCCACCTAACCAGTTCGCGAAACTCCGCACTCCGTATGTCCTGCGCCAATGTTTTTTCAAAGAGCGATTCAGCTTCGGTAGATTCCAAAACTTCTGACGTCGGCTCCTGAGCATAGGCAAAAATGGGGTTGAGAAATAACGCCGGAAGCATAAGCCAAAAGAGTGTAAGCAGACCTCCTGACCAGATATCTTTCGGAGTAGGGCGAGTCATCTGTGGGGCCTGTTGCTCGTGGTGATAAGCCTGTAAAAAATCATGTGTCTACCCCGTTTCGTTTGGAACAGACAGAGAACATAGTCGAGTCCGCTCTTTCAATAGCTCGGAAAGGTAGTGCCCGGTATATGAGTTCTCCACCTCTGCGACACGCTCTGGGGTCCCTGCTGCGACGACGCTTCCTCCCCTCTCACCACCTTCAGGCCCCAGATCTAAAACGTAATCTGCCTGGAGAATAACATCAGGATTGTGCTCAATTACTACTATGGTATTTCCGTTCTCGACAAGCAGATTCAGCACGTCAATCAGCTTACGCACGTCTTCGAAATGCAGACCGGTAGTTGGTTCATCGAGTGAATATAAAGTTCGACCGGTATTCCGCTTGGACAGTTCTAAAGAAAGTTTTACCCGTTGCGCTTCGCCACCGGACAAAGTGAGTGCCGACTGTCCCAGACGGATATAGTCAAGACCGACATCATGCATGGTGTCTAAGCGACGCTTTATTTGTGGTACTGCGGTAAAAAACTCGCGCGCCTCCTCAACCGTCATATCCAGCACTTCATCAATACTCTTACCCTTGTAACGAATCTCGCGGGTATCGTTGGTGTAGCGCTTCCCCTTACACACATCGCAAGTAATGAAAACATCGGGTAAAAAATGCATCTCGATTTTAATGACACCATCACCGCGACAGTGTTCGCACCTACCACCTTTCACATTGAAAGAAAAACGACCGGCCTCGTAACCGCGCGCACGAGACTCTGGCATCGCGGCGAAAAGCTCACGAATAGGCGTAAATATACCGACATAGGTAGCCGGATTTGAGCGTGGTGTTCGTCCTATCGGGCTTTGATCAATTGAAATCACCGAGTCAAAGGAGTCAATGCCTTCCACCGAGTCGCAAAGGCCTTTGGGTGGAACCTGACGAC
The DNA here is from genome assembly GCA_020201015.1 of Spirochaeta sp. Lineage (GTDB taxonomy): Bacteria > Spirochaetota > Spirochaetia > DSM-27196 > SLAA01 > SLAA01. The sequence goes on from JAIVHN010000296.1 coordinate 2,762, forward strand.
GAACCGCGGCACCCGCCATTGGCAGTAGCGTCTCGTTCAATAAAGTGCTCTTGCCGGAACCCGAAACGCCTGTCAAGACGCAAAGACATCCAACAGGAAGTGACACATCTATGTGTTTCAAGTTATGTAACGAGGCCGCCAGTATGCGCACAAACTTCCCGTTGCCAGACCGTCGAATAGAAGGCAAAGGAATACGTGATGCGCCGGAAAGATACTGGCCGGTCAGGCATGAACCCCGGCCGCAGGCCCAAGATCAACAATGTAGTCTGCAGTACGCAGTACCTGCTCATCATGTTCAACCACAATTACGGTATTGCCTATATTGCGCAAGCGGAGCAATGTTTCTATGAGGCGGGCGTTATCGCGTTGGTGTAGGCCAATAGTTGGCTCATCAAGAATGTAAAGAACACCAACCAGCGACGAACCAATCTGGGTAGCAAGGCGTATACGTTGGGCTTCACCGCCGGAAAGGGTCGAAGCCGAGCGTTCCAGACTTAGGTACTCCAGCCCGACAGCGTTCATAAATCCAAGCCTTGCCGTTATCTCTTTGAGCGCTTGCTCAGAAATGCTTCGATCTGTATCACTGAGTTTCAAACCCTCGAAAAATTGTAAAGCGTCGGCAACCGAGAGTCGTGACACCTCGTAAATGTTTTTACCAGAAATCCTTACTGCAAGCGCTTCAGGCCGAAGTCTCTTGCCGTCGCAGTCGGGGCAAACCTGCTGTGCCATGAACTCCTCAAGCCATTCCTTGACACCATCCGAGCTGCTCTCTAAGTACCGCCGTTTCAAATCCCCAAGTATTCCCGGAAACTCACTTTGGTACTCAAAGCGTCCAGTCTGCTGCTTGTTAATGTACGTGACATCAATTTTCTCACCTGAGCCATATAACAAGGCTTTTTGCGCGGTTTCGCTGATGTCTTTGAGCGGCGTATCAAGATTGAACTCATAGTGTTTAGCCAACGACTCTATTTTACTTCTGTACCAGTTAGAACTTGGTTTGTAGGGGACAATACCGCCTTGGTTAAATGAAAGCTCCCAGTCCGGTATGACCTTGTCCGGATCGAACTCAAGTTTCTTTCCCAGCCCTGAACAGCTACCGCAGGCCCCAGCCGGATTGTTAAATGAGAAGAGGCGGGGCTCAACCTCCGGCAGACTGATATTACAATCAGGACAAGCCGAATGTTGTGAGAAAAACAGGGTCTGGGGCGTAAGTTCGTGTTGTGGAGCCGCCCCCGTCGTAACTACCGCTGGCAGTGCGGCAGGTGTGTGCTCAACCAGTACCGTTCCATCGGCAACACTAAGGGCTGTTTCTATTGACTCCGTAAGGTGTGTTTCTTATTCTTCTCAAGCTTAATTTCTTCGTCCAGCTCCCGCAGTTCGCTGTCGACACGTACGCGAAGAAATCCGGCCCGAAGTGCATCACGAAAAACCTGTTCATGGCGACCCTTTTGAGCGCGAACAACAGGTGCAAGAACCTGGAGTTTCTCACCCGGAGGAAGCTGGCGCACCTGCTCAATAATCTGATCAACTGAATACCTGCGTATTGGTTTACCACAGCTTGGACAGTGGGCTTTTCCAATACGCGCAAAAATCAGGCGCAAGTAGTCGTGAATCTCGGTAACTGTGCCTACGGTAGATCGCGGATTCCTTTGAGTAGTTTTTTGCTCGATAGAAATTGCCGGTGACAGGCCTTCGATGTAGTCGACTGCAGGCTTTTCCATGCGGCCAAGAAATTGACGAGCATAGGCCGAGAGCGACTCGACATATCGGCGTTGTCCCTCTGCAAAGATAGTGTCAAAAGCCAGCGATGACTTGCCGGAACCACTCAGGCCAGATATGACGATAAGACTATCTCGTGGAAGAACGAGATCGATATTCTTGAGATTGTGCTCCCGAGCACCTTTAACGATAATATTTTTCATAGCCTAATAATCGATGAGCGCATCGGCACGCGGATCGCGCAGTTGCCCGCTCGCGCGCCGGGACCATATACCAGCCGACGGTCTTTCATGAAGTATCTGCCATAGATAAGTAGCGTGCGGTAGTTCCGGATTAACGCCATACGTTGCATCAGCCAAGAGATATATAATCTCGTAGTAACGCATTTCGGCAATGAGAAAGCCCAGAGAGCGATCTGACTCAATATTGCCTAAGAGCTCGCCCAGGTTGCTGTACTCATACACCGGACGAATGTGACGTAACTCTGAAATCATTCGTGTGCTTGCCTGCAGCGAGGCTGTGAGCAAATGATCAAGTGCAGCACTGTACTCCCGTGAGCGCAGATAATGCACGCCTAAGAGTCTGTGAGCGTCTAAAGACGGATGAAGGTCAACTCGATAGAGCTCCAGCATACGGTCAAAGCCGTCAACCATGAATATTCGCTGGCGCGCAGTGCGAAGTGATTCCTGTTGCGGGGACCGGAAGTCTATGTCCTCATCTATGATACGCTCCAGCGTTCGCTCATACTCGCGAACGTGTCCTTGCAGCTCATGTATCCCGGCGATGGTGTAGCGAATGCGGAAATGTTCATCAGGAATCTGGAAAGAACTTGCTTGATCAAGGGCCGAGTTAAGGTGTACTAAAGCCGGACCAAAAGCGCCCTCCTGCGCAAGAATCATTCCTATGCCAGCCTCGGCTTCCGGAAACTCTGGTCTTCGCTCCAATGCTCCGCGAAAGTGCCTCAGTGCGATGCCGAGTTCACCTTCGTCAAAAGCGGAAAGGCCCCGCTGATACTGAAGCCAAGCAGGATCGTTCGCAAAGGCGATTGTTCCTGCAAGCATGAACATTAAGACAGTAATGAAGAACCGGCCAGCCAAGGTGATACTACTGGTACGTTGAGAACAGCTACAGTGCCCATCCGAGCAGGTATAGTGCATTATGAGTCGTTCCTCCCTTTTTTGTGTATCGGTGTTATTGGAAGGCAGGTGGAGGAAAACAAAAACCGACCCCTTTGAACAAGGCGTCGGTTACATTGAAACGCAGCTAGTGCTTGCAGCGCGGCAGAAACCGTTTCTGCAATTCCACGCATCTTAAGTTAGTGGTGTCTCGGCGGGTTTTTATACGACGCCGAGGAGAAACACCATAACGAAAAGTGCTACGGTCTCTACAAGGCCCAGCACCATGATGTAGTTACCAAAACCTTTTCCGGTCTCAGCAAGTGCATCTGAGGCTACTGCAGCCGCCTTGCCTTGAAACCACGCCGACATGCCCATAGCCATGCCACCGAAAACCCCGGCTCCAAAAATGAGGCCTCCGTCGGCACCACCCTCAATTGCAGTGGCCAACGCACCCATTAGGATAAGTCCGTAAATTGTCTGGGTAAGAGGTGCACCTACAAACGCAACCAACATAAAGGGCGCCGGTTTATTCTGCGCAAAACAGCGCTTCCATGCCCCAACAGCGGCCATACCGGCGCTGCCGGCGCCAATTGCCGATCCCATAGCTGCGAATG
>JAIVHN010000297.1:0-1630 GCA_020201015.1 Spirochaeta sp.
GTCCACCAGGCAGTAGTTGCCGAAGGCCGGAGGCAGCGGCGACACGTAAGCCGGTTCAAAGAAAGTTGGCGCCGCACAGCCAGCCCGCGCCGCGTCACGCATGCGAAAGTTTAGATCATCAGCTGGCCGATGGTGTTCAGGCCGTCGTTTGAAGAAAAACGGCCTGCGAGCCTCGGTATCATAGCTAGTAAGGACAAGATTTGTAAGTGCGTCACGAACGGCCATCTGTCCATAGAGCCTGGTTACAAGATGATCGAAGCGTGTTGCGTCATACTTTTCGCCAAACGCCTGCATCATCTGTCGCAGTGCACGAAAGGTCTTGTGCGGGAATATTTCGCCGGAATGCAGGCGGTAGGTGTCGATGATGTCGTCAATCCCGTACTCGGCCTGCTGGAGGAAGTTACCCTCGGAGTCTTGCCGAGGTTTGGTAAGGCCCAACGCAATGAGTATTCCGGTGGAAGTACCGGCTATGAGATCAAAACTGTTCCACAACTGTGCGTCCGAGTTCAACTGCGTCAGCCGAGTCTGCAACGACTTCAGCACCAAGGCGGGTATAATGCCACGCACTCCACCGCCATCAATTGAAAGAACTCGAACAGTGTCTCCGGAATGCTTGAAGAACAGTGGAAACTTCATCCAGCCTCCCGTTTTACTCTGAGGACATGCCGCTTAGCGAGGATTCTTTTGATACAGCTTCGCAATCTCGTCGTTCACCTGTTTAAGCACCTCGGCATACTGCGACTGAAGGTGATTCATGTTCTGCCGCAAGTACTGCGCAAACTCCGGGTCCTGAGCAGGATCCATTTTTACCTGACGCCCGGTCTGTTCGGCAAGCTCCTGCTCCTTACGTCGCAAGTGCCCGGCAAACTGTTCCCGCAGCCGTTCAACCATATCGTTCTTGTTCTTTAGGTACTGCCGAAGCAGTTGATCAAGCTGCTCAAACAGAGAGTTTAAGCGCTTACTGTCTTTAATTATAACGGCGAGCCCGTCTTTTACGCGCAGAATGCGCTCAATCTCTGCTTCCTCATTAGGCAGCCTTATATTCATGTTGAGCGCCTCAAGAAAACCTTGTCGGGCCCATTTTGCCTTGTCTCCAGACCATTCTGCAAGCTTGGCGCCCGCATCAAAACCCGGTTCATCAAGAACCTTCACAACAAGGGACTTTCCGGCTTGCTTACTTTCGTGCATCTCGAGACTGCGCTTATCGCCCTTCACACCCTCGGTGCGTTGCAGTGCCAGCTCCAAGGCGCTCTTAATTTCACTCATTTTTCTCAACCTCCAGATATTGTTGAGTACAGCGTACATCGTACGAGGCTATCATCTTAAGAGAACTCGTTCATTGGTGACAATGAGGTCCATCGGTTCGTCTTTCGCATCGGCCGGAACTTGCCAGACTACTTGGGAGGCATAGGCAAAAGCACACACAACCACTGAGTTCCAGCGTGGCTCAACCGCCAGCGAGTAGGCTCCCGAGATCGGCCCTTTGGTCCCTTCTGGTGAGCTACTCTCGCCGTGCGGTACCCGAGCCCCATGTCGTAAAGCCGCTATGAAGCGGTCATAATACCCTTTTCCCCGCCCAAGGCGTCTACCGCTGCGGTCAAAAGCAAGACCGGGACAGATCACCAGCACT
>JAIVHN010000297.1:1642-8661 GCA_020201015.1 Spirochaeta sp.
CGGTGAAAACTCAACTCGCCGTCCGTGACACGGGGAAGCACCACCAGCTTCCCGTCCTCAAGTGCGGCTTCTATAACGGCGTCAGTACTGATCTCGGAGCCAAAGGAGGCAAAAGCCACCACAATTTCGCTATCTTTCCATAGACGACGCAAAGACTTGAGATTCGCGGCAGCCGCAACTCCTGCTTCAACGGCAAAATCCTGATCCGTTCCTTCCAGTTCAGCGTGCACAAGTCCACGCAGGAGTTCCTTTGCCTCATCTACGTCCTGAGAGCCGGACATATTTAACCAGCCCTTCGCTACCACATCATCGGCCATACCTTAGATCCTTAGCAACTCCATAAACCTTACCGGAAACGCAGCTTTTCATGATTCGTGATTATAGACATGAACATCACGTTGTGGAAAGGGAATGGTGATCTTAGCCTCGTCAAAGGCTTTTTTGACCGACTCGTTCAGAAGTAGGGTCGCTGTGAGGTAGTTCTCACGCTTAACCCAGACCCGGCAGGCGAGATTTATGGAACTATCACCATGCTCTAGTACACCAATGAGCGGAGCCGGTTCCTTTTCAATGATATCGATCTGGTCGACTACCTTGGAAAGTATCTCTTTCGCGGTATCGATACTGTCGTCGTAGCCAATTCCATACACCATATCAAGGCGCCGCGTTGGATTGACGCTGAAGTTTGTAACTGTAGCGTTGGCCAAACTACCGTTTGGCATAACAACCCGCTTGTTGTCAAAAGTGTTCAAGGCGGTATACAGGATGCGGATTTCAATCACGCTTCCCATAACGCCATTCGCCTCAATGAAATCACCGACACCGAAGGGCCGGAAAAGCAGTATGAGCACCCCACCGGCAAAGTTCGAGAGACTACCCTGAAAGGCAAGGCCCACGGCCAAGCCGGCCGCACCAAGTATCGCAACAAACGAAGTCAGCGCCAGGCCCAGCGTTTGAAACACCGAAAGCAAGAGAACGATGATGAGTACCGCTCGAACAAGCGAGACAAAAAAACCCTTAACTGTAGGATCAAGGTGCTCACGCCTGTCCAGAGCTCGCCGAATGAGCCGCATCGCAAGCGATATCACCATCCGCCCTAACACATAGACCGCAAGCGCGGCAAGCACTCGCCCGCCAAAGCTTATCACCAGCTCGAGTAGCTGTTCGCTATACTGTTCCATTGAGATACTGCTCCATTAAATCCAAACTTAACCGCTATGAAAGGCGACCGTGAATCATGAAAGGCGACCGTACATGGCAAACTACAACGGCAAAGCCGAACCGACAACACTCTCGACCACCGGAATCATATCCGCAAACGCGGCCGAAGGAACCGCAAAAATGATTTCAGCATCCTTGTGCTCCGTATGCTGCAGCACATACCGCAGCACAACCACACTCGGCTCCACCAGCACCAGCTGATCGAGTTCATACTCTCCAAACGTGAATTGGTCGAGACGCAGTTCCTGCACCTCAAGCGCTTCTTGATAGTACTCCGCGTGAGCTTCTAGTCGTTGTTCGCCCTCAGGCGTCGCGACAAGCAAGATGGTATTGCTTTCTCCATCAAAGTACAGCTGCAGAGTTTCATACTCGTACTCAGGATTCAGCAGCGGTGCGAGACCTTGTCGAATTTGCTCACTTTGATGATCGGTAATAACAAACCAACCGAAGGGTGGCCGGATCTGTAGCCCACCTTCGTCAAAATCTACCGGAGCGCCTAAGAGCTCGTCGTCCACCGAGAAAGTTGCCACCGGACGCGAATCATTTTCCGTGCCGGCAGAAGCCTCCGGTGTCGGTGCACTAGATGCGGCGCCACAGCTGCTGAGTGCCAAACCGAGTGCTACAGACGCCAGGGTGAAGGCCAAGGTACGAATCTGCTTCTTATGCGCGCTTTTTACTGTTTTCATGAGAGGTGTTCCTAATGCGGTAAAAGCTCATAATTGCCCAGCGCACGGCTGCGCCATTGTTGCTCACATCGATTGATAACAAGCGTTGATGCGGTCTCTGGTAAGGGGGGAAGAGAGGACCCGGACCGCAATGCTGGTTATCTAGTGACGGTAACCGACATTGGCTGGACAGTAACAACTCCGGTGAACATACCAATAACAACGTCAATCAGATTCATTTCTGTAACGATTTCGTAGTCGGTAGCACCAGCAGCCATTTCCTGTGAATCAGCTTCGGTAAGGGGAATGAGTCCGTAGAGTACGAACCACTGGCGAACTTCGGTCGTTTCGCCGGTCTGTGGGCCTGCGCCCACGGTGTGAGTCTGGGTGTAACATGCACCAAGAACGAACATTGCAAGAATAGCCAATACAGCAAGTTTTTTCATGTATATCCTCCGTTTTTTTGGTGTCCGGTATCCTCACCCTTCCACGCGAACAGTACGTCTCGAAGAAATAGTTGTCAAGCGGGTTCCCCCTCTTCCCAAAACATTTACCTGACGGTAGGTTGTGCATAAACCACGCCTGCATGAACCTGCATTAAGGAGTCGCCATGCTAAAGACCGCCCTCGTACCCCTAGGTTTTCGCGAGTCTCGCGCTGCGCTCACCGCCCTTGCCAGCGAGCTCAAGATTATGGGAACTCGCGAGGTAAAGCTGCTTCATATTGCACCCGGCCCGGCTTCCTCGGCCGAGGCGCTCAGCGCCAAACTGGAGGACCGAGCACCAATTTTTGAAGATGCTGGCCTGAGTGTAGAAACGGTTCTCCGCAAAGGTTCACCCGCCCTCGAACTAACCCGCGCTGCGCGCGATCTCGCCACCGACTACATCGCTTTTAGCTGGAAACGCAAATCATGGCTGCAACGGACGCTGATAGGAAGTACCACGCAGGACAGCATTCGTCTCAGCGACCGCCCGGTATATATTCGCAAGGGCGCTGTACGAGGGCCAGCCGCGGGCTTCATAGGTGCGGCGGGTGGTGGCCAGAGTGCAGACGAGAGCTCACTTGTGGTAGTATATGCCACGGACTTTGGTGCTACCTACCGGCAGTGGCTATTCAGAACGTGGCTGGCTCCCCAAAACAAAGAATTGCGCGAGAAGCTGGCAAGCTTGGCGCGCGCCTGGTTGTCTTAGGAAAAAGCGACGCCCCCGGCCGATTTGCCGGTGTGTTGGGTTCTACCGCCGGGGCACTGGCCTTTCAGTCACGAGCCTCGGTACTTATTGTCCCGCCACCCTCAAGCCTGCGCTCACCGGAGGTGAAACCTCAGGAGCAGCACTCATGAAACAGCTCAACCCCGTGTTCATTATTTCGCTCGGCATTGTCCTGGCGCTGGTTGCCCTTGGCGCCCTGGCCCCGGATCTCCTGGACTCAAGCTCAGCTCTTGTTCATGGATTTATTCTGGAGCGTTTTGGCTTTGCCTACCTGCTTGCCGGTATTGCCTTCCTTGGCTTTTGTCTGGTCATGGCCTTGGGCCCCTATGGGAAGCTGAAACTAGGGGCGGACGAGGAGAAGCCGCAGTACGGTTACTTTGGCTGGTTCAGCATGTTGTTTGCCGCCGGAATGGGCATTGGCCTCATTTTCTGGGGCGTTGCCGAGCCGCTCTCGCACTACATTGCCCCACCGGCATACCTGGAGAGTGGAACATCGGAGTCCGCCGCCTTTGCTATGCGGTACAGCTTCTTTCACTGGGGGCTCCATCCCTGGGCCATCTACATCGTCATGAGTCTTTCCCTGGCCTATTTTTCCTTTCGACGAGGCATGCCGCCGCTCATTTCCAGTTGCTTCTATCCGCTCATCGGGGACCATATTTACGGCGTAGTCGGAAAATCCATAGATATTCTGGCGGTATTCGCCACGGTATTCGGCGTGGCGACTTCGCTTGGCCTGGGGGCGTTGCAAATTGGGGGTGGGCTCAGTGAGGTCTTTGGCATTCCGGGCGGAATGACCACCACCCTTATTATCATTGCCGTCGTCACCGTGCTGTACTTGATCTCAAGCATGACCGGGCTGGACAAGGGAATTCAAATTCTCAGTCGCACCAACGTCTTCATTGCTCTGATCCTGCTGGCCGCAGTGGCGATTCTCGGCCCCACAAACTTTATTTTAGATGTGTTCACTGACACCTTCGGTGCCTACCTATCCCAGTTGCTACCCATGAGCCTAACGACCGCACCATTTGAAGGTCATGACTGGATTAACTCCTGGACCGTGTTTTACTGGGCATGGTGGATCTCATGGTCGCCTTTTGTCGGGTTGTTTGTTGCAGGCATTTCCCGCGGGCGGACGGTGCGAGAGTTTGTCCTTGGCGCGCTGTTGGTGCCAGCGCTGCTGGCCGCCGTCTGGTTCAGCGTGTTCGGTGGTGCCGCGCTGCATATGGAGCTGCAACAGGGGCTCGATATTGCTAGCGGTGCTGTTGCAGACAGCTCTGGGGCGCTCTTTGTGGTCTTGGGGGCCTTCCCGCTATCCGGGGTGCTCAGCATTCTGGCGGTACTGCTGCTGTCGGTGTTTTTTATTACCTCGGCCGACTCGGCCACCTTTGTACTGGCAATGATGACCTCACGTGGAAGTTTCTCACCGCCAGCCGCTAAGCGCATTGGCTGGGGCCTTGTGCAGTCAAGCGCCGCAGCGGTGCTGCTGCTTTCCGGAGGGCTTGAGGCCTTGCAGCGCATGGCTATTGTGGCCGCCCTTCCCTTTATGTTTGTGATGCTGTTTATGATGCGCAGTCTGCTGCGGGCAATGAGCTACGAACTGCGCTACGAGCGCAACTCAAACTGATGGTACATGGCTCCGACATCGACCCCAGCTATAGTTCCGCGCTCGATATAGGCCCCGTAAATGCGGCTGCGGCCCTCTATCAACGCGGGTGAGGAAACACCGTACAGCATCGACTGATGTGCCTCTAAGAACGCGGCAAACTCATCGGCCACGCGAATGAGCTTGCCATCCACCGGCCGAAACTCGTCACTGTTGTAGCGGGCAGTGATTTCATCTGGATCAACTATGGTCTCGGTACCCTGAAGTACAACTCTGCTTTCAAACTCGTTCTCCGTGAAGTAGCGGATCTTTTCGCGCAGGCCGGGACTCATAAATGGGTAAAGTTCCTCCGCCACAGTATCTTCCTCTATTTGTTTTACGATATCCGGCAGACCGGGAGTTGCCGACTTCGTGGGCGCAACAATATCGCGCGTGACCGCCTCCGGCAGGTCGTGGAACAATGCGCCAAAGAAGTTATTGTAGCGCCGCACCGGGCAAGCACCAATCTGCACCGAGAACAGCAGCGAAAAAACCGCCACCATAAGAGAGTGCCCCAAGACCGATGTCTGCGGTATGCGCGGTGTGCGGCTCCAGCGGGCCTGGTAGCGCAGGCGGTCTACCACCCCAATAAGACGGTAGAGGTCCAGTTCCATAATAAGGCGGCGCATGCCAACGAAATCCAGAAAAGGTTCAAGCCGCTCACGAAGGTCGGTCTCTATCTCCGGTAGGCGTGGGTCGTGGGCGTTTACTGGGCGTGCTATCTGAAACTCCCTATAGCTACTGTAGACCTTGGCGGCTTCCAGTATACGGTATGCGCGGGTGACCGGGTCCTCGGCGCTTTCTTCGGAAGCGGTAGCCACGCTCGGTGTGGCTGACCCGCCCGCACCAGCGCCGCTATCCGCAGCCTGCCCCCCGGCAACATCCGGCAGCAGAAAGTACTCCCGCATTTGCTCGACCAGACCGTAGGGTGAGAGCAGCGGTTCGAGCTTGCCAGCAACCCACTCATTCAGCCGTTCATATTCTTCCGGATGCCGGCTCCGAATGCGTCCATGTTCCTCTTCTATAGTGCCCAAAAAAAAGGCCAGCATCATAGCAAAGGCACGATGGTCCATCTCGGTGAAATCCATGGGACGCACCAGGTCGTTCCAACGTGTCACCGAAAAAGCACCAAAGAGATACTCGGCAAACTGTTTATCTATCATGGCTTGAAGTGTACGACCGCTGGGGAAGGTGGTCAATCATACGCAGTCCTAGCGGAACAAAGGGCAGAAAGTCTTCCCGGTTTTCGGTGGCAAGGGCTGCGTTGGAGACTATAGCTGTTGCCGCTATCATTGCGTCAATTCGTTGTCTTCTGTCGCGCCCACAGGCATTGCACAGGCGCGCGGCGTTCGGAGCTCAAGCCACTCAGATACCTGCGCCGCAGGCACGCTCCCCTGCACCAGCATTCTAATGAGATAGTTGGTGTCAAGGAGAATCATTGCCCCGACCCCAGTCAGCCCGCTCAGCCGCTATGCGTCCCAAAAAGCCGTCAGCCTCGTCACTACTGAGGTGGCCAGCCTCCTGATACGAGCCAAGTCGTTCACGCAGGAGGGAGGTATTGGTGCGGTCTTGTTCCACAGCCAAACGAACAGACCGACGCACAACCTCCGCTTGCGAAACACGCCATTGCCCCGCAAGCTGCTGAAGCAGTCTTAGCGTCTCCTCGTCAAGCGCAAAACTGATCACTCTTCACCATCTCTGATACCTGCAAGAAACTCATCTGTACTCAGATCACCGATCTTCACGGTTCCCTTAAGCCGCTCGAGGGTACGGCCAAGATCTTGTTTCCGCAGCACAATGCCGTCCGCACTCTCACAAAACTCCAACTCCATGCCTGGCTGAATCCCATACCGGTCCCTCAGCGCCTTGGGTATAGTCACCTGGCCACGCTCACCTACTTTAGTATTCATGGCGATATAGTGTGCACGATTCAGACCTGCGTCAAGCATATGCGCAGCGTGTGCTTTGGCCATCTATAATTTCCCAGCATCAAGAAATTTGCGAATTTTTTATTTCTTCTCGCTATACTATAGGTGATGCAAGGAGGCAGGAAATGCGATTTCAACGAACCGGATGTCTATTGGCAGTGCTCATGCTGGCCGGTACGGGCGCGGCCTGGGGCTTCAACGTGTCTGTTACTACACCCACGCTTGAGTTTACGGGGGATCTGGGAGGCGCTCTCAATCCATCAACGGTCGACGCTATTAACCTACTCCTGAGCCAACAGGCCGGCCTTTTTCAAACCGAGATCGAAGGCAACGAGGATCTCCAGCGGTTCTCACAG
>JAIVHN010000298.1 GCA_020201015.1 Spirochaeta sp.
CTCATTACCGAGACATTGGCAACCGAGGTATTGATCTCGCCAACTCCGGTCTGCATCTCGTCTATGCTCTCACGCACCTGCCGACTTATCTCTTGCAGTTTACCAATTTCTTGTAGAACGGCAGCCCGGCCGGTACCAATTTCTTGGGCACCGGTTGTCACCTGCGTCATAAGTGAGTTCATGTGCTCAAGTGCGGTCATAATCTCCCGGCTTCCGGTATTTTGCTCATCAAGGGCCTGTCGTATTTCAGCACCAAGTCTGCTGACCTCGCGAATCATTTCAAGGACCAGGGAAAACTTCTGCTCCGCTCCTTCCGATGTGTCCGCAACCCCATCAATAAGCCCCTTAATACTCTTTAGTGAGGCCCCGGTCGCCTTAGACTGCTGTGACGCCTTCTCAGCCAGCGCGCGGATCTCTTCAGCTACAACGGCAAAGCCATGGCCATACTGCCCGGCGTGAGCCGCCTCAATAGCCGCATTCATGGCAAGGAGGTTAGTTTGCGCGGCCACGTTTGCAATAACGCGGTTAGCCTCTAACAGACTGTCCGACTCGGCAGCGACCTCTTGTAGGCTGCTGTTCACCGCCGCAACGCGCTGCTTACCGTCCTCAGCTGCCCCAACAAGCTCTTTAATGCGCCCATCGGACTGCTCAACACTGCGTCCAATAGAGCTAATATTTGAGAGCATCTGCTCAATGGATGCAGAAGACTCGGTCACTGCTCCTGCTTGTTGCTCGATGATCTGTTCAAGTGAGTTGATGTTGCGGTCAATTTGCTCTACCGCACTGCTCGAATCACCTACACTTTGGATTTGTTTCTCTATAAGGCTGGCAACACTCTCAATATTGGCGGCAATCTGGTTTACCGCAGCGGCCATCTCCTCCATGTTCGAGGCTAAACCAATACCGGTTTCATCCAGGCGCCCGGCAGAACCACGAATCTTCATAATCATGAGCTCTAAGGTCCTACTAAAGTCGTTAAAGCTCTGGGCAAGTTGACCAATTTCGTCCTCGGAGTTCACCGGTAGCCGGCGGGTTAAGTCGCCCTCGCCCCGTGCGGCATCATCAAGCGCGGCCGCGGTTCGCTGTATAGGACCAAGTACCCGTCGGGTAACAAAGAACAGGAATCCACTGGTTACCCCCAAGCCAACAAGCGCAACCAGCACAAAGGTCATAAGTGCTGCGTTAAAGCGTTCAGCAAGTTCGGCCTCGCGTTCGGCAAGGAGAGCGTCAATCTCTACGGTGTAGGCTCCGGTACCAATGACTAAATCAAAGGGTTCAAAGTACATGCTGTAGCCACGCTTGGCTTCAGCTTCAGTTTCTCCAGGCCGCGGAAAGAAGTAGTCGGTAAAGCCCCCGCCCTGCATTGCCGCCTCACGAATATCTTGTATAAGGTAGTTGCCAACTGCATCTTGCGCCTCATTTCGGTTGGTACCCTCAACCGCTTCATTCCCGTAGAGCACGACATTCAGACCCTTGCTCGTATCGGCCCAGAAATAGCCGTCGGTGGTATCTGTTTCCTCAAGACCGTAGCGGATCTCGCGCAGAAGTGATGTTCCCAGCTGAAAGGCCTCGTCGTAACGCAGTCGGCCAGCCTCATACTGTTGGTACATCTCTTCCAGCATGGTATACGCGGTCTCCACTTGAAAACGCAGGTACGTATCAAATCCCCGGTGCAACTCAAGCTCAAGATCGTTCATAGCTTGGTTATTGTTGCGTGAAATAGTGGCCAAAGCGAGACCACTAATAGCGAGTAATGTCACTAGGCCTACGCCCAGTATGGCAACAAACAGTATTGTACGGAGGCTTTTCTTTTTGTTAGTAGACGACTTTGTTTGCGTAGCGTTCATTGCGGATACCTGCCTATTCCAGCTTCAATTTGGACAGCTTTGGAGCTATAATCATACGGCAGTAGCCTGCCTGAGGATTCTTGGCGTAGTAGTCGTGATGATAACTCTCGGCCGGGTAGAACTCCGGCGCAGGTAGCACCTGAGTAACCACGGGGCGAGAGTACAGCTGGGCTGCCTGTTCTATTGCGTGCTCGGTGAGTTGCCTCTGCTCGGGGCTCACATAAAACACTACAGAGCGATACTGTGTGCCGACATCGTGCCCCTGCCGGTTGAGTGTGGTTGGATCGTGCGCCCGAAAGAACAGCTCTATAAGCTCGGCAAAACTCACCTTGCTTGGGTCAAACTCCAGGCGAACCACCTCGGCATGCCCGGTCGTACCGCTGCACACCGATTCGTAGCTCGGAGAGGCGTGCTCCCCGCCTGCATAACCTGGTGCGGCCGAAATCACACCTGGAATCCGTGCAAAAACCGCCTCAAGACACCAGAAACAGCCGCCACCAAGTATTACATATTCACTCTGCATAACGCTTTACCATCCTGCCGCAATCATATCCGATCCATGCTATAACGTAAACCAAAACTCGGCACACAACGTGCCGCTGAGCGGCCCACAACGTTGCGCGAATAGCGACACACAACGTCGCGCGAAGATAGTACATTACATAGGTAATGACACGCCAAGACAACTCTTCTGAAGAAACAGCACACACGTTACGTGAGCAGATGGTGCGCTTGCAGATTGAGGGACGCGATGTACGATCAGCCGCCGTGCTTGAAGCCATGCGCCGCGTTCCGCGGCACCACTTCTTACCTGGGGAAAGCTTAGAGAACGCCTATGGTGACAACGCTCGACCCATTGGCAAGGGGCAGACCTGCTCGCAGCCATATATTGTTGCCCACATGACCGACTGGGCCGATATCCGAGCCAGCGACCGCGTGCTGGAAATTGGTACCGGTTGCGGATACCAGGCTGCAGTTGCGGCCGAGATTGCGCAGGAGGTTTTCACCATTGAGCTTGACGCAACCCTTGCCCAGTCCGCGCAGGACCGTCTTCGCAGGCTTGGGTATGACAATATCCGCTTCTTCACCGGCGATGGGTACCAGGGACTGCCAAATTT
>JAIVHN010000299.1 GCA_020201015.1 Spirochaeta sp.
GCTTGCGAGCAAAAATCGATGTATGCCATAATAGCCCATGGTAAAACCCTCTCACCGACGCTTGGAACGATTGTCCGCCCTCGCACTTATATCCGCCCTTGCAATCGGAATTGCCTCATGTGAACGTCGCCCCGGAGAACCGGTTAGCCGTAGCGAATTATGGCTTGGCACCGTAACATCGGTTGTAATTCACGACTCGCGTTTCCCGGATGATGTGCTTGACCGCGTGTTCAACCGCATAGAGGAAATTCAGTGGCGCATGACCATTAACGAGCCCGACAGTGAGGTATCGTTGGTCAATGCCGCCGCCGGTAATCACGCAGTTCGTGTCAGCCCCGACACCTTTGAGGTTGTTGAGGCGGCCCTACAGTACGCCCGTCATACCAACGGTGCCTTTGATCCGACCATCGGCCCCTTAGTAAAGCTTTGGGATATCGGCGGCGAGAATGAGCGCATCCCAACGGACGGCGAAATACAAGAGGTGCTGCCGCGTATTGACTATACATTGGTTGAACTCAACCCCGACACCTTTGAGGTGTACTTGCCAGTATCGGGCATGGTGCTTGACCTTGGCGGTATTGCCAAGGGGTACGCAGTGGATGAGGCTGCACGCATTTTGTTAGAGGCTGGCATCGAGCACGCTTTAGTAGACTTTGGGGGCGATGTATACACGATAGGGTCGCGGCCCGACGGCAACCCGTGGCGCATAGGGATTCAAGATCCGGTGGACACTGCACGGGGGCGATTTGTCGGCATTGTGGAACAGACGGGCCGCTCGGTTGTCAGCTCGGGTGACTACGAACGGTTTTTTGTAGAAGATGAGGTTCGATATCACCACATTCTGGACTCGGACACCGGGTATCCCACCAGAAACGGCTTGGTCAGTGTCACCATTCAGGCGCCGGGTGCTATGACCTCGGACGCGGTATCGACCGGCGCCTTTGTTATGGGTCTTGATGCAGGCATGGCCTTGGTTGAGAGCCTGCCGGAAACCGAGGGCGTGTTTGTCACCAAGGATAAGAAAGTGCACGTGAGTTCCGGCATTGAGGAAAGCTTTCGACTAATAGAGGCCGGTGGATTTCGGCTGCAGGAATAGCATTATGAGCAACGAGCATCACGAGTACGACTTTATAGTAATTGGCGCCGGCCCCATCGGAATTGAGGTTGCTGGTGCGCTGAAAAAACACGGCGTTGAGTATCTACATTTTGACTCCCAGCAAATTGGCCATACTATCTCGCGTTATGCCCGGTTTACTAAGTTCTTCAGCTCTCCCGAGCGGCTGTCTATTTGTGGCATTCCAGTTCAGACAATGCACCAGGATCTGATCACCGGTGAGGAGTACCTGACCTACCTCCGGGCGGTGGTAGAGACATTGGATTTGCAGATTCGCACCTACGAGCGTGTCGTTGATCTCCACCGCGATGAACACGGTGATGGCTTTGTGGTGGAGTCCGAGAGTGTAGTGGGGCGTGCGCGCTTTCGGGCGCGGCGTGTGGTAATTGCTACTGGCGACATGAGCTTTCCGCGCCTACTTGGGGTTCCCGGTGAACACCTGCCGCATGTGACCCACTTCCTGCAGGACCCGCACGCATATTTCCGCAAGCGGGTCTTGGTCGTTGGCGGGCGCAACTCCGCACTTGAAGCAGCGTTGCGCTGCTTTCGTGTTGGCGCCCACGTAGGAATCTCCCTCCGCGAAGACGGCATTGACGCAAACAGGACCAACTCGCGGCTTAACTTGGAAATATCAATCCTGTCAGATAAAGGCGCTATAGAAACAATGCCTGCAACAGAGGTGGAAGAGATCCGCCGGACCGATGTTGTTCTGCGCCGCCGCAGCGACCTCATTGAGTACCCGGCTGACTTTGTGTTGGTATGTACCGGGTATCGCCCCGACCTGGATCTGCTGCGGCGGGTCGGTGTCGGCTTTAGCGACGAGGACGGCAGCCCGGCCATTAACCCAGACACAATGGAAACGAATGTTGCCGGGCTGTACCTTGCAGGCACCGCAACGACCTGCGGCGCACCTGGCCAGCATGCCTACATCGGTACCAGCCATGGGCATACCGTTAACATCCTTAAGGCTGTTTACGGCATTTCTACCGAACACTATGGAGACCTTCCATCGCGGCGGTATCCCTTTGCGCACGCCGATGTTGCACCGGGCGTCGAGGGTGCAGACCCTGAGCCATCGCCCCGGCCCGCGGCCGCAGCGCATACAAACGACCATGGCACATCTACGGATCGGTAGCTGCAGTTTCTCATATCCCTCCTGGGCCGGTCTGGTGTACTCTGCACCACGCGGCATTAACTTCCTGGCCGAATACGCACAGCGCTACGACACCGTTGAGGTGGACCAATGGTTCTGGAGCCTTTTCCCGCCGCACCCGCCCAAGCTTCCCGACCCGGCTACCGTGCAGAACTACGCCGCCTCGGTCGGCCCCGAGTTCCGCTTCACGATCAAGGCGCCGAACTCGCTCACCCTTACGCACAACTCCGAGAAACAGAGTCGGGGCGACGGCTCGCCCAATTCTCACTTTCTTTCGCTTGACCTTTACCACCGCTTTCTGAACAGCATAGAACCGCTGTTGCCGCTCACCGGCGCCATCATTCTGCAGTTTGAGTACCTAAACAAACAGAAAATGCCCAATGCCGAGGCCTTCTTTGAGCGCCTGGGCGCCTTTCTTGCCCAGGCCCAGCGGCCAGCGCCGCTCACCATCGAGCTACGCAATCCCAACTACTACGGGCCGCAGTTTGTTGAGTTCTGCGCCCGCCATGGGGTAGGGCCCGCGCTCTGCCAGGGCTACTACCTCCCTGACCTCGTACAGGCCGTCGGTACCATGGGGCTGCCCGCGCGCGGCAGCGCCCCGCCGGTCGTGTTGCGCCTCATCGGCCCGGACCGTGCCGCCATGGACCGTAGCAGCGGCAAGCGCTGGAATCGCATCATTGTTGCCCTGGAGCTCGTGGACGCCAGCGATGATTCGCCATACGCCGTTGTTATTATGACTAGGTATGGCAATGAAGAAACCGTCATAGAAGCCTTGCGTGCTGGCGTGTTTGACTACCTTATTAAGACCCACGAATCGCTTGTCGGACTTCCCAGGTTCGTCAAACGGGTACTTCGGCAGTGGAAACACGTACAAGAACGACGCCTCGCCGAGGAAGAACTTGTGCGTGCAAAGGAACGCGCGGAGTCCGCCAACCGTGCCAAGTCGGTATTCCTTGCCAAAATGAGCCACGAAATTCGCACGCCGCTGAACGGACTCTTGGGGATGATGCAGGTGCTCGAGACTACCGGCCTTGACGGCGAGCAGCAAGATCTCGTCGATGCCGCAGTTCATTCCGGCCGCCGTCTCACACGCATCGAGGCTGGCAAACTCTCACTCTCCTCGCAACTCTTCAGCCTGAGTTCGCTGTGCGAGAACCTCTGGGATATTCACCACCCGCAGGCCGCAGAGAAGGGGATAGAGTTGGTTATAGACCATGACCCCAACTGCCCCGAGTTTCTCCATGGCGATGAAGTCCACCTCAGCCAATCCCTAAGCAGCCTGCTTGCCAACGCCATCAAGTATACCCACGCTGGCAGCGTCCGGCTGAATGTCGACTCATGCCGCGGGGCCGAATCAGGCTTTGTAGAACTCTCATTCGAACTCAGCAACACCGGCATCGGCATTCCAGAAGACCGACTCGCTTTCGTATTCGAGCCCTTTGAACAAGTCGATGCCGGATATACCCGCAGCCATCAAGGCGCCGGGCTCGGCCTCTCTATCGCCAAAAAGCTGGTAGAAAGCATGCAGGGCGATATTTCACTGAGCAGCCGCCTGGGCGAGGGCACCACAGTAACGTGCCACATCCCCCTCCAACCCGGCACCGCCCCCGGC
>JAIVHN010000300.1 GCA_020201015.1 Spirochaeta sp.
ACCCCAAGATATCCGTCAAACTGTCCTGCATCGTCGAACTTGGGCACTGCGTTCATACGCGAGTAGCCGCGTTCACCACTGAATGACACATATTTTGATTCGTGGTCCAGAATTGGCCGCCGCGCGCGAATAAACGGGCCAATCTCAGCACGTACCGTGTGGCGTTCGTGAGGACATACAAGACTATACAAGTTTCGGCCCAACAGAGATTCTGGGGTGTACCCTAGATGCACCTCGACTCGCGGCGAAACATAGGTCAGTTTTCCCTTGCTGTCGGTCTCCCAAATCCAGTCACCCGATGCGTACGCCACATCTTCAAAACGTCTGCGGGCGCGCCGCAGCTCGTTCACAAAGTCACGCTCGGATGTTACATCACGAAGCATGGCAAGAATAAGATCCCGATTAGCCACATTAATCCGCTCCAAGTGAACGTCGACCTCAAAGGTAGACCCGTCAAGCGGGCGCTGCGCCTTCCACGAAAACTTTTGTCTCTCACCGGCTACCGCACGCCGCCAGAGTTCCGGGAGCGACGCAAGCGGCACGCCGGGCGCTGAGTAGCCATGCGCGATACTGAATTCAAAGGCCGTAGTGCGATCAACCCGGTACATCTCAAGCATGCGTTGATTCACTTCAATAATGTTACCGTCAAGATCATGGATGAGAACCGCGAGGGGAAGAGTGTCAAAAATGGCTCGCAGAAGAGGCGCATTGAGCGTTTTAGGGTCTTCCTTAGTCATATGCTTCATATTGCACCAGTATCGACCGTTTTGTGTAGTAGCATGTGCTGCTTTGCGGTAAGATGACGATATCGTCATGAAACCTGCGTGTTATCACCATGAACCCGACATCACTTAGCCCCTCACAAAAACGCCGTGGACGGAAGTTATTCCTTTCTTTCGGCATAGTCAACACCGCTTCATTTCTTATGCTGTCGGGCAACATCATAACCCTCTATGCCTTGCGGCTTGGTGCCTCAAGCTCCTACGTGGGTGCAATTGCCTCACTGCCCTACCTCTCGTTTGCCTTCATGATTCTTGGCAAACGCTTTGTGCCAGGCACGGGAGTTGTACGGCTATTTGGCACAGCATGGATCATTCGCGCCTTGTGCATGGCCCCGCTGATAGCAACTCCCTACCTCATAGCGCAGAGCATGAACAACGCCGCGCTGGCACTGCTCCTTATATGTGTATTTCTGTTCCACGCAATTCGCGGCGTAGGCATGACCGGCGAAAACCCAATTATGGGCGCCCTCTCCTCCGGCCGAGACCGTGGCGGATTCCTTGCTCGCTTCCAGATTGTGGTTGCAAGCATGCAAATCTTCACAGGAATTCTTATTGCGTTTTTCTTGGGTGATGCAGCCCCTATAGAGCGCTACCTGATCTTCTTTGGCCTGGGAATTGTGTTAGCTATTATTGCCGCATTGTTCCTTCTGCAGCTCCCTGAGCCGCCATCGGTACGCTTAAGCGCGGGGCACTCACTGCTGGGCACCATACGAAAGGTCTTTGCCGAGAAAAACTTCAGCGTGTTTATTCGTGGCTTTGCTATGTTTGGTATTCTCTCCGGAACTGCGCGTAGCTTCCTTATTGTGTATGCCAAGCAAGGCTACGGACAGTCGGACAGCACCGCGATTCTGTACACGGTTGTTGGATCAGCGGGTGCGGTTGCCATGGGATACAGCGCCCGTTTCCTTATTGACCGCCTTGGTGCCAAGCCGATTTACCTCAGCTTTAGCGGGCTCTTTCTGTTGAGCCTGCTGCCGCTCGTGCTCTCACCGGATTTTGCCGCTGAAAAAACCACGGTGCTTTTTTTGTCGGCCGTCTTCTTTTTGGGAACCATGGGTTTTGCTGGTGGTGAGACATCGGCCCAGGTCTATTTCTTTGGCTTGGTCGATAGCAAAGACCAACTGAACCTGGGAGTGCTGTACTTCCTCACCCTGGGCTTTGGCGGTACCGTCGGCTCACTTCTTGGTGGTGTGTTTCTTGACATGTTACAGCAGCATGGTCCGACATCGACCCTGGGACCCTTCCGCATTTTCTTTGGCGTCATGGCAATGTTCCTGATCATTACTATGCTTTTCAATGCGCGGCTTGAACGTCGCGGGGCAAAGAGTCTGGCAAGCACCATGGGGGTGATATTTTCTCTGCGCGACCTGCGCGCCATTGGTTTGCTGCATCAGCTTGATCACTCCAGTTCCGAGCAGGAAGAGACGCGAGTATTGAGTGAGCTTGGCGAGTCACATTCCCCGGTGGCGCTGGAGGAACTGCGCATGCGGCTGGGGTCGCCAAGCTTCACGGTTCGTAGCGAGGCGCTGCATGCTCTTGAACGGGTTCCGGTGGACGCGGCTACAGAGGCACAACTGGTGGAGCATGTGAGCACCGGCGAGTTCACCACCGCCAATTTGGCGGCCCGCGTCATTGGTAAGCAGCGCCTGCAGTCGGGCAGCGGCGCATTGCGTGAGGCGTTATTCTCAGAGGACTACTCCTTGGCAGCGGCTGCAATGCTTGCGCTTGCCGAGCTCGACGAGCGCAAGGCGATGCAGGACATTGAGGTCGTGGCCCGAGTGAGCACGAACCCGCTTATTCTCATTCACGCGTGTGAGGCCTTTCGTGTGTTTGGCAGCAGTTCAGGAATTCCTGTCATGCTAGATCTTCTGCGTCGAGACCAGGCCCCAATTTTTGTGCGTGATGAAGTAGTCATTTCGATCTCGGCCATTATCAAACTTGAGGGCTGGTTTTACCCGTTGTATCTGAGCTTCGTACGAAACGCAGAAGAAGGGATCGATGCCTTGGAAGACTTCCTGAGTACTTCGCGAAAAAGTGAGCGCGACGCTGCTAAGCACCGGAGTAAGCTCGCCAAAGCGGCCACAGGACCACTTTTTGATCCGGAGCTCGACACGATGTTGTCACGACTCATGGCAGAACCACAGTCCTTTGCCGAGATAGCCT
>JAIVHN010000191.1 GCA_020201015.1 Spirochaeta sp.
CGAGAAAGGCATCACCGCTTTCCAGATGGACATTAAGGTAGAGAATGTTAGTGCAGACATTATGAAAGTCGCGCTCGAGCAAGCCCGCCGTGGACGTCTGCATATACTTGGAAAAATGAAAGAGGCGATTGCAGTGCCTCGAACGGACTTATCCGAGTATGCACCTCGAATCATCACCTTTAAAATCGATCCTGAAAAAATCGGCCTTATGATTGGTCCGGGTGGGAAGACGATCAAAAGCATTCAAGAAAAATACGATGTAAAAGTGAACATTAGTGACGATGGCTCCGTCACCATTTACTGTCGCGATAAAAAAGGTGCCGAAGAAGCCAAAAACAGCTTCACCCGACTACTGGAAGAACCAGAAGTAGGCAAGGTCTACGATGGTACGGTGCGACGTATAGTTGATTTTGGTGCCTTCATTGAGTTTCTTCCCGGAAAAGACGGGCTTTGTCACATTTCGAAAATGTCACCCAACCGGATTAATGCCGTATCCGATGTCTTGGAATTGAACCAGGAAGTTACAGTGCGAATTATTGAAATTGACAAAATGGGTCGGGTGAACTTAAGTCTCATCTACGACGACGAGAATGCATCCGACTCCGGCCAAAGTCGAGACGGTGGAAACCAGGATAGACAACGGCGTTAACATGAACCCGATCGTTGGCGTTCACGGAAGCCCGGAGCTACATCCTGTATACGCTACGGAAGGCGCCGCAGGTGCGGATTTATGTGCCGCACTTTCGACCCCCTTGGTGCTTGCGCCGGGGGGGCGAAGCCTGGTTCCAACCGGCATACGACTTTCAATTCCAAATGGGTACGAAGGGCAAGTTAGACCAAGATCTGGACTTGCGCTCAAGCATGGTGTAACGGTGCTGAATTCTCCTGGAACAATAGATTCGGATTACCGCGGTGAGGTGGGCGTAATTCTTATTAACCACGGAAGTAATGAATACACTATTCACCCCGGCGATAGAATTGCGCAGTTGATCATAGCGCCAGTCGTTAAGGGGAACTTTATGGCCAGCGTCGTGACCGAAACAAGCCGTGGCAGTGGGGGCTTCGGCTCGACCGGCCGGTAAACTAAGGCCATGCCGCATCGGCGTTATCGAATAGCTTATTTATATGTTACTCGTGAATTCCTTTTTTCCTTTCTTGTAGCTTTTCTCTTCTTCTTCGGTATTTTCTTTGTAAATCAGTTATTGCTTCTTGCTGAAGATATTCTCACACGCAACGTGCCGCCACTAGCAGTACTGCGTCTCATCCTCTACTCTTTACCTTCTATTGTAGCTTTATCGTTTCCTTTTGGCGCTCTTGTTGGCTCACTCATGGCAGTAGGACACCTCGTCGGCAGCAATGAAATACAAGCATTTCAGGCTTCAGGTCTTCCCACCGGTCGCATATTTGCACCAATTGTGGCACTTGGGCTGGTGTTGTCGCTGGGCTCCTTCGTAATGAATGACTACTTGCTGCCGCTCGGCACCCTCAACTTCGGACGGCTTTATCGCGAACTGCTTTATGCCAACCCTGAGCTTGAACTTGAACCTTACTCAATTCGCCGTTACCAGGATAGCACCATAATCACCGGAAATGTGCGCGAGAATAGAATCGACGACCTACTTATTATTGAACGCGGTAGCGACGGTGAACGCATAATACTGTCCGGGCCAGCCACCATATCGGGAGACGCTGCGGGAGGAGGGGTTATCTCACTCGATTTGTCCCAAGTATTCACACACACGCGACGCAACGCCGACCGATACGAGTATCTTCAGGCTGAAGACATGCAGTACAATATTCTTTTGCGCGATATCACGGTGGCATTGCGAACTCCCGGCCCGCGGGAAATGAGTTCCTATGATGTCTTCGTAAAGATGCAAGACCAGAAGTCGGACTTACATGCGCGCCGTGCATTTCAAGAAGAAGAGACCCGGCAACTGCGCAACATGTTGCAGCTTGAATATTTTGCAAAGAGTAATGCGTTAGCGCGCGGAGATATTGAGGCAGGGCAGGTTCATAATGAACTGGAAGCTCGCTTTCGGGAGCTTAAACGAGAGCAAGAGCGTGTCATTTTTGATCGAGAACTCCAGCTCTATAGCATTGAATTTCATAAAAAGTTCTCCATACCGTTCGCCTGTTTATCATTTGTGGTTTTTGCGTTCCCTGTCGCTTTAAGGACTGGTCGTAAGGGAAGGGCCGTTGGGTTCGGCCTGGGACTTTTGGTGTCTGTTGCCTATTGGGCTATGATACTTGCTGGTCAGACCCTGGGTATGGAACGTCCAGAGATTTCTCCGTTCTTGGCAATGTGGTTTCCGAATCTTCTTCTACTCCTACTTGGATTAGCGCTGCATGTTCGCTGGGTACGAAGATAAAAGCCTATGATACGTAAACTTGATCGTATGCTGCTTGGAACGTTTATTCCGGTTTTCTTAGTGGGACTGAGTTTCTTTGTTCTTATTATCCAGCTCATTGATATTTTTGCAGAAATTGTTCGCTATATGAATCTTGAAGTATCTATTGCTGTAATTGTTCAAGCTCAATTACTTTTTCTACCCAAAGCAATAAGCTACTCACTACCGGTTGCGATACTATTTGCAGTTTCATTTACGCTGGGCAACCTTTACAGCAACAACGAACTAATCGCGGTGTATGGCGCGGGAGTTCCGTTACAGCGCTTTGTCGTACCATTCCTTGCTGCCGGGATCATGCTCAGCCTTGCTGGGTTCATCTTTGAGGAACAAGTCGTTGTACACAGCTATAGGGACAGAAATACACTTGATCGTGAACTGCTTAATATAGGAAGAGATCAAGGCACTCCTAATGTGACTGTGTTGGCCGACGAAGGTAAAGTAGTGTACAATGCAGACTACTACACACACGAGAGTTTATCTCTACACGGTGTTACCGTGATTGAGCGTGGACCTGATGCCGGTTTCCGAATGCGTATCCATGCATCCCGAGCCGAGTGGAGGGGAAATGCGTGGGAATTTCTCAACGCGGAGCTGTATAGAATGAACGACACCAAGCTTTCTGAAACCGCACTGGTTCGGGAAAAACACGACAGGCTCCGCTTGGATCATTTGGACGCCGAACCAGAACTCTTTGGGAGCCTGACGCGCAGCATAGATGAAATGCAGCTCAATGAGGCCCGCGATTGGGTCACCCGCTTACAAGCAGCCGGTTTACCCCACCGCAGAGTGTTAACCGAATACTATTCGCGAATTTCGTTTGCGTTCACGCCTTTTATCGTCGCCATGCTCGCAGCCGCCGTCGGCAGTAGATTTCGCAAAAATGTGTTACTCCTCAGTCTGCTTGTATCGTTGTCGTTGGCGGTTGGATACTACGTCTTAGGCATGGTGCTTAGTTTGATGTCGGCGGCAGGACATATTCAACCGCTTGCCGCGGCTTGGCTTCCCCTGGCTTTATTTGCTGCATTAGGTGCCGCATTATTTCGGCTTGCCCGGAGCTAAAGCACAAACTCAAATCGAAACCCTACATAACGATGAGTGGGAACGGCCGGTACATTGATTTCAACTGGAGCATCATATAATGAGTAACGACAGCACGCGCACTCCACTTTTTAGTATTACGTCCAGAGAAGCTCACGGGGCCGCTCGTACCGGAGTGCTAAAGCTGCCCCATGGCCCGGTTGCAACGCCTGTATTCATGCCTGTCGGAACCGGAGCAACCGTCAAGGCGGTTACTCAGGACGAGGTAGCCGATATGGGTTTCCGCATGATCCTTGCAAACACATACCATCTTTATCTACGCCCAGGTGTCGATGTTGTTTCTCAGTTTGGGGGACTGCACCGCTTCAGCAACTGGCCTCATAATATCCTCACGGATTCCGGCGGCTTTCAGGTATTCTCGCTCGCGGCGCACCGAAAGATAAGCGAAGAAGGTGTACAATTCCGCAGCCATATAGACGGCTCTACGCATGACTTTACTCCGGAATCGGTGGTGGATCTGCAGGCCGCTTATGGCAGTGATATCCAAATGGCTTTGGATATCTGCACCCCTTATGGTATCGATCACGCGGCAGCGCTTAGTGCCTGTGACCGGACGGCCCGATGGGCACAACGTGCACGTACTCACCGAGAAGAGCTTACTCATGCAAAGGAGAGCTTTGCATCGTACCGCGGGGAGTTGTTCCCTATTGTTCAGGGTAACTTTTTCCAGGATCTTCGCCGTCGAAGCGTCGAGCAACTGCTGGAGCTTGAACCGCGAGGAATTGCAATCGGAGGGCTCTCGGTAGGTGAGCCCTACCCAATATTTGCCGATATGTTGGCCTACACAGCCGAGATGATTCCGGCCGAACTTCCACGATATGTTATGGGAATCGGTACGCCGGAGTACATTGTCGCAGCAGTAGAGCAGGGCATAGACATGTTTGACTGCGTGTTTCCAACACGTGCCGGAAGAAATGGTAGTGTTTTTACTGCACATGGTCGGATTGCTCTTAAAAATGCGCGTTATCGCTACGACGAAGAGCCTATAGATCTAAACTGTGACTGCTTCACCTGCCGTCGCTATTCCCGGGCCTACTTACGACACCTGTTTATCGCAAAAGAGATGCTTGGTCCGATGCTTGCAACTCGTCACAATCTTCGCTTTCTTGGCAAGCTACTGGAGGATATTCGCACTGCAATTCGTTCAGATGCTTTTCCTGCCCTTGCCTCAGCGGTACGTGAGGCCTATCCGCCACAGTTGAACGTGAACAACAACGCCGAGGATACCGAGATTATAATGTGAGTAGCGACGAAGTACAGGAACCAGGAATCGAAAAAAGCACTCTCTCAACAGTAATCGTGATGGTATCCACCATGGCTTCCCGGCTGTTAGGTTTTATTCGCATTGCGGTGATTGGTGCCATTTTCGGAGGTTCAGGGCAAGCTGATGTCCTCAACCTGGTGTTTAATATTCCTAACAACTTAAGAAAACTTCTCGCCGAGGGGGCGCTATCATCGGCCTTTATTCCTGTCCTCTCTTCTCAGATTGTACTTGATCCGACCGGTACCGGTGCACAACGGGTCGTGCGTAACCTCATTGCCTTTCAGTTCTTAATACTTGTACCACTCCTCACACTTTCAATCATATTTGCTGGGCCAATTACCGGCTTTATTTTAGATTTCCCTGAGCCTGAACGTCGTATGCTGGCGGCAGAACTATTTCGATATCTCATTGGCTATGTGCTTCTTATCAGTGTCGGAGCTGTAGTTATGGGTACCCTCAATAGTCACAATCGGTTTTTCATCCCGGCAGTTACCCCAATCTTTTTCTCAATAGCAGTAGTCGGCAGCGTTCTTCTGCTCCACAGCCGTCTTGGCGTTTTCTCCATGGCTGTTGGGGTGTTGATAGGTGGCGTTGGACAGCTCACGTTTCAGTATCCTTTATTTCGTCGGCTTGGATATAGGCTTCGACCTGGGTTTGATTTCCGTAATGAAGCATTTATTCGCATTCTTAAGCAGTGGCTGCCGGTTGTAGCGGCTGCTTCAATCTTTGCAGTTAACCAGCAGGTCTCCTTGTTTTTTGCCAGTGGTTTAGAGGACGGCAGCGGTTCTGCCATGACAAACGCCTTAGTGTTCTGGCAGTTACCCTTTGGAATTTTCAGCGCTTCTATCACGACAGTGCTTTTTCCACGCATGAGTCGCCAAGCTGCCGCACAAGACGCGGAAGGGCTCAAACGCACGCTTGAGTATGGGGTGCGCTACTTATTGACCTTGCTGATACCATCGGCTATATGTCTAGCTCTTTTCGGCCGCGAACTCATTGCGGTGGCCCTGCAAAGAGGTGCCTTTGAAGTAGCACATACGCTACTGGCAAGCCAGGTCCTAAGGGGCTACTCATTTGGATTATTCAGTGTCGGTCTATTCACGTTCTGTCAGCGCTTTTTTTATGCCTCCAACGACTTCAAAACGCCAGTACGAATCGCCCTCATTACATTTGTCGTTGATGTAACACTTTCTCTGATCCTTAAAGAAACAGCGCTGCGGGTTGTGGGACTCTCGGTAGCAAACTCTGTTGCCTTTACTGTTGGCGCTCTTTCCTTGATATATATTGCCCGCAGACGGCTTGGTGGACTCCATCTTCGTGATGTAGCCCGTACGGTCGGCAAAATATTCATAGCATCGGTACCCTTGGTGCTTTTTATTCGTGGGTACTTGCTCTATACGGGAGAGTGGTGGGTCGCGGGCAGCAGTATAGTGAACTTTATCCGAATTGGTGGTCTCGGGTTTGGCTCAGTTGCAATCGTACTACTCATGTACTATCTTCTCCGGGTAGAGTTGATCATCAACCTCATACGCAAAGGACAACCGTTATGACCCCAGGAATCGGACCGCACACGTACCTAAATAAAAGCGCTGATAGAGGGACTCGCAATAAGCCTAACTACCAATTAGTCATTGGTATACGGCACCGCATCCTCGGTATACTTTTTTTAATATTTTTGCTCTTTGGAGCATCGGGCCACACTCTCGCAGCAGAAGAGGCCGAAAACGCCAAGGACACCGATGTCACTCAGCAAACAGAGGAGGCAGAAGACGCAGAAGACGCAGAAGAGGTTCGCAGCCTGCTTGACGAACGCAGAGAGATGCTTGAGTTTGGCATTGATAGTGAAATAATTCAACTTCTGCCGACCTTAGAAGAACAGCGCGAGGATCGCCTTTATGACGAGATAGCAGAGGTTTACGGCTTTTCACTCAATACTGAGTTGCGAACTAAGGTGCTGAGTTTCTTCCGTACCATGGAGCACGATGCCCTTCAGGATGAAGTAGTGGGTTTATTAGATAATTTTCGTGAGGAACCACGAGATCTGATACTGGAGGCCTTGCGGTATACTGAGTCCGTTATGCAAGATCCCCCGGACCGAGTCTTTGCAGCCTTGGACGAGATAGCGCGGTCGAACCTGCCGAGATTAGCCCCAACTGCAATTCGGGTGACTGGAGCCATTGGTGCTGACCCCGAGGTTCGCTTGTTGCTTGCGCTTCTGAAAGATGATCTCTCCAATAGCGAAGTCCGTAGTGCGGTTGTACTTGCCTTAGGAGAGTTAGGGCATACCGACGCTGTTGAACCGCTCATGGAAATCTTAGATGACACCTCAGAGTCGGAGACTTTGAGACATTACGCAGCAGATTCGTTGGGGAAAATTGGTGATTCACGCGCGCTACCCGCAATTCGTACAGCTCTTAGCGAGGGAGCAATAATGCGGGCATACTCGGTACACGCTCTTTCCAACTTTCCTTCTGAGGATAATGTACAACGCTTGCTTACAGCAGCATTGCGGGACTCGAACGAACAGGTTCGCACCTTTGCCTTGCGGGGTCTTGCCAATGCTGGCGCGGAAGGTGCCTTTAACGCGGTACGCTATCGCGCCGAGCGAGACCCGGAGCACCGCGTCCGCATTGAAGCATATAAAACATTGGCAAGTTATGGATCAGAAGAGGCTTTTGATTTCTTGCGAGAACGGTATGAAGACAAACGACTGGGATTTGAGTTGCGATCGGTTGCCTTGTCGCAACTTGTAGAGCACGACCTGCCCGGTACGATTGAAAGCATTCAGAAGGTGATTGCGGCCGAGTGGGAAGAACGTAATTCCCGTATTTTGGACCACACCGCCCGCAGCCTGTCGACATTGGAAACTGCCCAGCTCAACGAGCTTTATGTGTCGTTTCTTGACCATCCAGACATCACAATGCAGTTATACGGAATTCGCGCAGTCGGTAGAAATAGCATAACCTCGCAACGCGAACGCCTCGAGACAATTGCCGAGGAAGCAACCAACCAGGCCTTGCGACGAACCGCCCGCGCTGCACTTGACTCCATGTGAACTCAAGTTAGACTCGTTGCTTTCAGCTAAAACTTGCCCGGTCAATGTCGGTCACTTTGTAGCTATACTCCCGATCATTAATGACAAATTCCAGTTCATCACCCTTCTTATGACTTACCAAAGCCGACCCAAGCGGCGACAGGTAAGAAATAATCCCATTATCGGGATCGGATTCCCAGGGACCAAGAATAGTAAATACCTCGGTCTCACCGGCCTTCTTGTTCTCAAGAGACACTGTTGTACCAAACCCAATCGAGCCTGCATCAATCTCATCGGGACGCATAATCTGCGCGGTTTGCAGCTCCTCCTGTAGACGAGCAGCAGTCGAGTTCAATATATCTTGGCGGTCTTTTGCAGCTTTGTACTCAGCGTTTTCTTTAAGGTCACCCAAAGCAGCGGCGCGATTTATTTCTTTTGAGTTCTCAGGAACCTCAACGCTGTGAATGTGGTGTAATTGTTTCTGTTTCCTTTCGTAACTGCCCTGCGTTGTGATAAGACCACGGGAAACCGCGGCTCTTGGCTTAGATTCTTCACCATAAAAGCGGAACTCGGGGAAGCGGTCTATAACGATCTGTTTAAGATTAAGTACCAGTGTTGGATCCAGATTTTTCACATCGTTTACGAGGGTAAAGAGACGAGTGAGAGAGCTTTCGTCCGCGGTACTAATATGGCGGCGTAGAATTTCTTCCTTAAACAGAAAGGAATGGATCTGGCGATGAATTTTCCGGTTATGAGTTGTTTCTTTTTTGTTGTCAATATCGCGTGCGGTTATATCCAGAAGATGCACCATGCTTATCAGCACCTTTTCAAAAGGCATTGAAAGATCTTGAAACCACTTGTCTTCATGACAGTTCCTCACCAACCAGACGTATGCCTCCCGCTGATCGCGATAGTTATCGTACAGTCGATGAAAAAGGTGCTCGAGCTTGGTCAAATGTTCAGCACGCTCGAGATCATTAATGAGATCACGAGACAAGAAATACGGAAAAAGACGTACATAAATGTCCGGCCAGTCTTTAACGGTGCGCTTCACATTGTTGATGAACTCGCGCTTTAGATCGGTGCTGTTAATGTTCTTGAACAGCTCCTCAAGGTCGGTGATTTCTTCATAGAGGTTATGGAAATCAAGATCCACGCCAGGGTTCATGAAAGGATAGCGTGCAACGATTCGTCGGACAAGCAGATTACTACAGATCACGTGCTCATTGACTCCCGACGAAGCCCTAAGATAACTTACAAAGTAGTCAAACATATCGCGGAAGAAATCCGAATCGCTACCGGATAACTCCTCTTTGTCGATGTAGGCAAGGAATTCATTAATCGTCTTCACACGATCAAAGAAATCACGCTCGGCTTTGAATCGGTTAAAGACTTTTTCCTCGAAACTAATAGGCTGATCTCTAACTACATAGTGATCCAGTTTATCGGTGAGCGTACCAAAATCTTCGTTTTCTTTGAGAACTAGTCGCGCTTTTGCGCTCCATGACGACCATTCATTCTGCGATAACACGGCCGGAACTAACTCGGCCTTAATTCGCTTGATATCTGCCGCATTGCCGCAGCTTTTAATAACGGTCTTGAGCGCCCATTCGATGTCAGACTTAACCTTCTTGTGAAGCTTCTCTTTTTTCCAGATACTTCGTAACACCCACAGATGGTCACGATCCAGTATTTCAAGTGAACTTACCGCCATTTTTAGGGTCATACGATGCTGACGTTTTCGCGCAAAGTCAATAAGCAAGCCGTCGGCCTCTATTGCCCGAATAATGCCGACGCCCCATGCGCGATGAAATACAAAGTTCCCCGCGTCGAATGAGATGTGTTTTTCAAAATCCGCTATGGCATCGTGAATATTTCGCCAACTTTGGGTGAGGTTGGAAAGCTTAACGTATTCTTCAAGATGACTGTGATCTGCATACTTTTCCCGGTAACATTCGATGATTTCTTTGCGGGCCATTGGACTTCGCGGGTCATGGTGGAGAATTCGTTTAAGTATCTCAATTGCGATATCCCACTCGCCCTCTTTGCGGAAATGAGGATAGAGCTCCTCAAGTAGCTGAGATGCACGTTCGGGGCTAATAACTTTGGATATTTTATTTTCAGCGTGATAGAAAAACTCAGTTTGTTCCGGCGCATATTGAATAAGTCGGTGCCAAACCTCACGTATGTTATTGAAGAGCTTTTTGCTAATGTAGCGGTGAAGAGCCTTTTTATAGTATTCGACTGCTTCGGTTATCTCACCATCGGTCTCTTTCTTTTCCGCGAGCTGTCGGACTATATCGGCTTCTTCGAAGTCTACTCGAATGAGCCGTTCCCACACCTCATACATTCGCTCTGGCTGATTCTCGTTGCTATAACACATAGCGAGTTTCCGCAACGCGTCTCGGTTCTCGCCATGTTCTAGAATGCGTTCACAAAGGTACTCAACGATATTCCACTTATGGTTGTCGCCGAAAATCTCAGTAAGCGCAATCAAGTTAGCGTCGTCAACGGTCTGACGCTTTACACTAATAACTCCGGAAAGATACAGCGCAATAATACTGTTCTTGGTGTGGCGCAGGTGCTCCTCCGCCTCTGCAAGCACCTCGTCTTCTTTCTCGCTCTCAAACACAGCCTGAAGGGTGTCGTCCAGTTCCTTAAAGTTCTGCACGGTGTAGTTGTTGATGGTCGCCCGTGTCCACTTTTCTTGATTTAATAGTTCGCTTATGTTGGTGACTGTTTGCTCTGACATCTCGTCGTCGCTCCTCACTTAATTTCGGTATTGCTCATAGATTTTGGGGCAGATACTTCGCAGTTTTAGCAGCACTTCCTCAATGCGGCTGCGATCTTCACCGCTGGAAATGTAATGGTCAATTAACCAGAAGTACCGATTCACCAAACGGGGAACAAGCAGTGTTTCACTAGCTCGCTTGTCGCTATAGTCCCGCTCAAGCGCGTAGATCGACTGCTTTAACTTGCCATATTCAATTGAACGTAACTCTCGTCTAACTGTGAAAACCCCATACAACCACCCATAGACCGGTATCCATTCAAGCAACTCTTGATCATTATATCCCATTTCCCGAACCTTTGTAACTAGGCGACGGATGAGTTCACTTTCAAGAACACCTATATCGATACGTCCTGCCCCAATAAAAAAGGCTTCCCGAAAGAAGACTTTTGCCCGCTGCACATCGTTGACAAACGCGTAACAGTCGGCTAACTCGGCAAGCACTTCAGGATCGTCTTTTTTGAGGCCATAGGCTCTGTTGAGATAGCTTAGGGCGGTGTCATAGTCCCCCTTACCCTTGTAACAACGCCCAATTCGTAATAAAAGCTCCGGATCACTAACTGCGCCACCATCGTTAACAGACTGGTAGAACTGCAATGCCCGGTCATATACATGAGTACGTACTGCATACAAACACTCCTCACATCCGGCGCCAATTCGCTCCACGAAGCCCTCGAACAAGCGCCATTGACCCAGGAGATACTCACCCTGCTCGAAACCATTTGCCAATCGAGCTACTGTTCCTGCCCTGTCACGCCAGAAATTGACGTATTTCAGCGAACTCAACACGTCAGGGTGCTCAAAGTCAACTTCCAGCGCTCGCTCGAGAGCTGCAGCTGCTTCATCAAGACGGTGTTCCCGAATATGAGAATAGGCGTCGCGAAGTAGTCGTGAGAGCTGATCATCTTTCACGGCGGTGTCTTTGTTTACAGTGGAATGCATGCATTTGCAGACGCACTATACCATTGTCTGGCCTCATTGTTCAATCGCTTCCCCAAAGGTGTTTACACTGGCACAAAGCTCTTGCACGCGTTGTTCACCTTTGCCAACATCCATGCTTATCGTGTATCATAAGAACAGGTTGTTAACATCGGAGACACACATGAAAGCTGCATCACGAACTATTATTGCCCCATCGCTGCTTGCCTCCAACTTTTGCCGCGTAGCCGAGGCAGTTGAGCGTATCCAAGACGCAGGTGCGGACTGGATTCACCTTGATATTATGGATGGTAGCTTCGTCCCAAACATTACATTTGGTAAGAAAATGGTTGCCGATGTCGCCTCAATTACCAATCTTCCGCTGGATGTGCATCTCATGATTGAGAAGCCCGAACATCATATTCAAGATTTTATAGATGCAGGAGCCGCCTTTATTACGCTGCATGTAGAGGCGACGGTGCATGCTCATAGGGCGCTCATGCTCATTCATGAGGCCAAGATCGGGGCCGGTTTGGCGATTGTCCCTTCAACACCGGTTTCTACACTGGAAGAAATCTTGCCGGAACTTGATATAGCACTTGTTATGAGTGTTAACCCCGGTTTCGGCGGTCAGAGCTTTATTCCATTCGCCCTCGACAAACTCAAGCGCCTGCAAGAACTTTGCACTCGCCTGAGAGCATCAACCCTGATCTCAGTCGATGGTGGGATTAATGCCCAAAACGCAGCTGCAGTT
This sequence comes from Spirochaeta sp., assembly GCA_020201015.1. GTDB lineage: Bacteria > Spirochaetota > Spirochaetia > DSM-27196 > SLAA01 > SLAA01. Next base: position 12,271 of record JAIVHN010000191.1, read on the forward strand.
CGAGCTGCTGGCGCAGATATCTTGGTATGCGGTTCGGCCTTTTTCAACGCACAAGACCCGCGCAAAGAGGTAGAGCTCCTACGTGGTGCCACTCATAAAACGGTGTAGATTTCTATGGGGAGGTCGACACTTGAAAAGAGGTAGTATAGTGATGCGGACACGGCAAATACAAATCTTCCGGTTTTTTATCTCGATTATTCTCTTGCTTGCTGGTGTAACTGTAGTCCTCTCGGCAACCGACTCAGAACAGACAGCACTGAACGCCGGTCTTCGAGCCTATGGCGCTGGCGAGAACGATGAGGCCATTCTTCGCTTGCGAAGCATCCTTGTTGATGACGCCAACTCCGAGTTTGCTCCAGACGCCCATTACTGGATTGCACGCGCAGCTATGCGCGCAGACCGTCTTTCGGAGGCCGAGTCGAACCTGGAGAAGTACCTAAGTGCTTACCCAGAACACGAGTATTATGAAGAAGCTGTTTATCAAAAGGGAAGGCTGCTTTATCTCCAGGGCGACTATCAAGAGTCTATTCGACAGTTTCAGCTTTTCAACGAGGAGTTTCCCCGATCTCAGTACCAGGCTAATTCGTTGTTCTGGACAGGCGAGTCGCTCGTAGAGCTCGGACGTATCGATGAAGCGGAGCGACTCTATCGTGCAGTCATGACACACTATCCAAGTAGCTTCCGCGCCGAGGCAGCGCGAAACCGCTTGGATGTAACTGCCGCCATGCGCCGCGAGCAACGCATGGCCGAACTGCTGCAATGGAGTCACACCGAGCTGCTTCGAGCACGAAATGAGTTTTCGGCGCGAGAACAGGCCTACGAACTGGCTTTACAAAGATACCGAAGTCTTGACGATACCTCTGTTGAAAGCGAACTTCGCCAGCAGCTCGACGATCTACTGGAAGAAGTACGACTACTTGAAGCACAACTTGGGGCAGGGGCACAGCCAAGCGCGGACGAAACGACCCGGCTCCGTGCCATCGGCATTAAGGAACGAGCCCTTGAAATGAAGGAACGGTATCTCGAACAACTCATACAACAATTTGAGGAGGGCTAAGGGTGAACATCATGAGTGGCCGCTCTCACCGCGCGCGGTTGGTCACGGCTTCAATACTTGTGCTCATAGTACTGCTGCCTGCGGCCCTGCCTGCCATGGATCAAACCGCGGGATCACTGCGGCTTGAGCTCCTTTCGGCTACCAGCTCATTCAGAGTTTTCCTCCGCACTCTGGGTGCGTCCACAGAGCGCCCATCGGCACTAAAGACCACCGAAGACCAGCGAGGCATTCCGCTACTGTACCCAGATGATCCAACGACCAGCTTTTTCTCTCTACGTGAAGACGGCCGAGTTTATCATCCCGCAAGAGATCGAGATTTTCAACGAATGCTTGTTGAAACTGAAAACGGGTATCCGGCATTTGTTTTTACTTCGCGGGATATAGAGATACGGCAGGGATTCGTACCACATCCTGGCCGTCGTACTGCCGCAGATGCATTTGAGATCCGCTTGGAAATTCGCAATGCGTCGACCCGAACCCGTACTATCGATCTGCGATACGTGCTAGATACGCATATAGGTGAATCGTCGGGAATACACGGAGTTCTTGAACTCGGCAACGGAAACCAACAGATACCCACCCACGAAATCAGCATTGATCTCGACAACTACGACGCGATACGCACGACCCGAAATTCAGCAGCACCAGATGCCTTTGGCCTCCAAATTCCTTTGACCACTGTGGCGGCTGGAAACATAGAGATAACCAAACCCGAGCGGGTAGTGATTGCTAACTGGCGTCGTATCCAAGAATCCGGCTGGAATTATACCCCGACACAGGATCGTGGTTTTTCTTATCCACCTTACTCGCGGAATGACTCTGCAATTGTGCTCCTGTATTCCGAAATACGCATTCAACCCGGTGAGGAAAAACATATCTCCCTTGTGCTTCAGGCAACGCCCGTTGAGTTGCCGTCGTCGCCAAGGGCTGAACAAGCAGAGGCACACGCCCGCGGGCAAGCTCAGTCTGTAGCGCTTATTGAACTTGAACAACGAGTTGTTGAGTATGAAGAAGCTGAACTTAGTGAACCCCAGAGTCTCGAGCTCCGTCTTGAGCTTATTGATGAGGTTATTAACCAGATTGACCGTCGGCTGAGTGATCCGAATGAGTTTGACGACTCCAAACTACCCGAGCTTGAGCAACTACTTCAACGTTTAGAATAAAATCTCGGCCTTTGGCTTAAAAGAGGAACGGACCAACCGACTCAACAAGATGATATATCGCTTATGAAGAAAAAAGGCGGACTCGAACGAGCCCGAAAGCTCTATAACTCACGCAACTACGGTGAAGTCATTCGCTTCTTAGAACCGCAGGTGTTTCTCTACCGCGAACGTCCGGAGTTCTATCGACTCCTGGGAATGTCCTGTTTGTATGATGGAGACTTCTCCGGCGCGTCCTCGTATTTACAACGCGCACTGCAACTCGATGATGACGATACGGAGACTCGCCTTGGCCTTGCTCTTATTCATGTGCGCCGCCGAGAAACTCAAAAGGCCTTGAATCATTGGTTATACGTGCTTGAACGTGATCCCGGGAACCGCCAGGCCAAGCGAGGCTTAGACTTGGTACGCGCCGCCGACGATCCTTCCGAGTTCATGGAGTTGTTTGAGGGAGACAGTTACCTTCACCTCCTACCGTCACGCAAGCTAAAACTTCCCAAGGCCATGCTCCGTGCCACCGTAGCTACAGGCGTTGTGGTACTGCTGATTGCTTTGTCGCTTCAGATAGTTGACCGGCTGCGCGCCCCCGATCCGCCGGACCGTGACGGGGTGGACATTGTCCGATTCGATACGCCTCCGGCACAAGTCGTAGAGTACGATGGTGAGTACCGCTATATACTTGGTGTCGACGAGGTTCGTCGTAGCTTTGGCCTCGTGGGAGAATTTTTTAATGAGCGACGTGACAATCGGGCAATAATTGAAATCAACAGACTTCTCAACTCCAACGCTTCACAGGCTTACAAGGAGCGAGCAAGGTTGCTCATGAGTTACATGTCGCGTCCCAGTTTTACCAACTTTCGGGATAATATTGAGTATGCCGAAGTCGAGCGAGAACCCTGGTTGTATAATAACGTACATGTGCGCTGGAAAGGGCGAGTAACAAATGTCGATATTGGGACAGAAAGAATTTCATTTGATTTCCTGGTTGGATATCATGACGAGCGAGTGCTGGAAGGAATTGTACCGGTGACCCTACCTTTTGCGGCGGCTCTTGAAGGCGCAATGCCTATTGAACTCATCGCAAAGTTGGAAACTAACGACACCATTGAGGGACTCGTCGGTGTATCACTTCGCAGAATCGCTCCCGAGTTTAGCACAGAGTTACCCGCTCGCAACAACTCGAACAATTAAGCTATGCTTGCAGGTTGCAAGTAGTACATGTCAGGCTGTGATGGAAATAGAGTGGCGTCAGCGACGGGCCGGTCACTACACTCATAGATTCACATAAACAGTTTGAGAGAAGACAGATAACGTCGAGCATCAAATGGTTCAAAGAAAGGGGAGAGTGACTTTTCTTCATGCATTCGCATAATAAGCTCGGCAGAGAAGCGTGCTGAAGAAACCACGTGCAAAAATGGTAGGTGTTTGCGCAACTCCCCAGAGCAGTCAAGAGTATCAGTTACCACCACAGCGTCAAGCATACCGTCGTTGTACAACTCCTGCAGTCGTTCTACCGCTGGGTCGGAGAAAACCGGATGCACCGCAGCAATACGAATTTTTGCGACATTTCGCCGATGAAGTTCCTTTACGAGCGCGTAAACCGAACCTCCGGTATCAACCATGTCGTCCACAATCCAAACGACCTTACCTTCTATTGGGTTAGCGGTTAGAATATTAATAGACTCAATCGTATTAGCTTTGTGGTAATCTCGCTGCTTATGTGCAATAACCAGCTTAGTGCCAAAAGCAATAGCGTACTTCTTGGCTATACCCTCGCCACCGGCATCTACCGAACAGAAAACCCAATCTTCTTTTACCTTAGTCTCAAGATAGTCCTGAGTCCTGATAAAATTGTCCGAAATATACTCTTGCAACAGGGTGTTAGCTGGCACGTCGTCGATCCCACATTCATTCGGATCAATGGCGGTCTTACTTTTATCGGAGTGCAGTTGGTAGGTAATAATGTGCTGTACGCCAAGACTAATGAGGGTTTTATGATGCACCCAGAAGCCGACAGAGTTTCGACGCGTAGTTCGATCCGAGCGTGAGGAGCTGGAATAAGGCTCGAACAAGGTAATCCGACCGGCAGCTGCTCGTTTGAGTGCATCAATCGTATGATACAGTTCGAGCTTGTTTTTTTCCACGGTCAACCCATGAGCGTTACGCCCGGCTTGAGAAAAGAGGAAAACATCCTTTCCCCGAAGTGAGCTATGGACCTCAACTTCCATTTCACCGTCGGCGAACTCCATAGTCCGAAGCTCACCCATGCTATTCTGGCTATTCACGGTACTGTGGAAGTCCGGAAAGGTCTGCAGCTGGTGAAACACCCGCTCCATATAGTCGCTCATAGAACGTGTCGCGAGTAGTACCAAATCTCCTCTCATGCGGTCATACTACCCAAAACGCCACGCAAGGTCAAAGCAATATGCTCCTTACTCGCTGCTCTCATCACGGCTGGCGCGGATTGAACGGGCTGCCTCACGCGCTGCATGTACAAGCTCAGGAATGCGCGCTTTCTCCGCAACCAACGCGGCTCCTACTGCGGCCGCAGGATGAGGAAAACGCACAGCGATTCGACACATCACCAGTGCCTCCTGCACCTCGGCAGCACTCAGTTGCGCGCCACCCTCATTAAGGCGAACTAACACCCGGGCCAGTCCATGTTGAACCATTTTACTTGCCGCATGAGCATCATACTCTGCCGTCAGCAGCAACACCCGATACCGTAGTGATGGGTCTGCAAAACTATAGTAACGCTCAGCTA
>JAIVHN010000192.1 GCA_020201015.1 Spirochaeta sp.
GTCGACAGCACCGCCTGCATAACCGCACCGCGGGCAGCCATGGAGGAACAGCTCACCTGCTCCGGAGAACGAACACTTTGGGCAGCGAACTGCAGAAAAAAAACTGCCACAATGAGTACACACGCGTGCGCTGGACTTCACTTCTTTGCCGCAATGTTCGCAGAAAAATCGCGCTTCTTTCATGGTTTAGTCACAGCTTTGAGTCAGAAAGACAACTGCGCCGGAAATATCGTCGCGTGATGAAACTCTTCGTATCGACCGCCGTCAAAGTATGAGCTACGAAGGTCAAGTGACAGTTGTTCAAAGGGTATATCACCAAGATCAGACGGCAAGGTCTCTAGAGGAATTCTGGCTTCTACGTAAAAGGCGCGGCGCAAAAAAGTTCCTACCACCCGAGGTTCATTATTATAGATACTCCAAAGGACCACTGGGCCGGAATTCTCGGAGACCGGGATCTCTATCGTGAACTTCGCCGAATCGATATCGCGACTGGGATAAATGTACAGATACAGCGAAAGTCCTGCCGCCGTTTCACTGCGAGTGGAAAAGAGCAAGAGGATATCGTTGTCCCGAACTTCAGCCTTTACACTTTCAAGCCGTGTGCCGCCACGCCCCCAGAACAGGGAACGCTCGATCATTCGGTGCTCACGGTCAGTCGCAGTCTGTAAGACGAACTCCGCTGGCCTGTGATGCTCAGGGAAGCGGAGGATCGGCTCCGAAATCTCCCAATTGTAGTACTGAAAGAACGGAGCCGCCATCAGCGGTAAGGAAAACCCAAGGAATAGCACTAACACTGCCGGTACTGACACTCGTTTCATGCTAGTTTATCGGCGTTGTCGCGCTTACACTTCACTTCTTACGAATCATCAATACCGTCAGATCATCGTACTGTTCATCTTCCTGTACTGCATCGTAGTACCGGTAAAAAACATCTTCCCGGAGTGCGGTTGCCCTATCTTCACCTTTCTTGATACTCACCTTATGTCCGAAGTACTGCTCGTATTGTGAGAAATACTTGGCAAGGTAGTCGTCAACGACCTTGTCTACCTTCACGACATCATCCTTACCGGGGTTCTTGGGTTTGTAACAGCGAAAGATCTTTTCAACCGCCACAAGCGCAAGCGTAAAGTCTCGTGCAGTATAAGGACATTGTTCAAACGCAAAATCAAGCTGTTCATCTGAAAGTTCCTGCAAAAGACGGTACGATCTCTTGTGTCCTACCGCATTGAGGATTTCATGGATTCGCGGAATGCCAAACTCTTCATCGGCCTGCCCCGGAAGGATGTCGGCTCGCACCCGCTTATTCTCCACATCTGACTCGGTGATGGTGTAAAGCTCTTCATTGTCAACGCGAAATACGCGTTTTGATTCTTCAATTCCGTCGGTGAAGAATACTAATACATCATTGCTCTCCAGCGTCAGATGGTATTCAGGAAAACGAATCGGCATGTCGTCACTGGAAAACACTCCAGCAGCTGGTGTTTTATCCATACTCAACTGTTCGGTATGCCCTTTATTGGCTCGGTACAGATGCAGTTGATTATCCCCGGCGTTTGCCAGCACAATTTTTCCGGTCTCAATGTTGAGTACTCCCACTGTGAAAGCGGCAAATCGGCCCTGAAACCCCCGTTCTGCGATAAGGTCGTTGATACGGAGCACCAACGGTTCAAGCTTGAGGCCTGGTGACTTGAGCTTCCAGTTCTTGAAATGGTCGAGAAAAATTGTTGCAACCTCGACCATGATCAAGGATGCGGCAACGCCCTTACCTGCAATATCGCACTTGATTATAGCAAAATGCTGCTCGTCAAGCTTTTGATAATCATAGTAGTCACCGGACACACCCTTTGCCCCTTCGTAGTACCCGAAAAACTCAATCTGGGGTAGATCGGTAGCCCCGGTAGTTTGTTTTTCGCCATTAGCAGCCGGTTCAAGCGGAATGAAGCGCTTCTGCACCTCTTTACCCAGGGTAAGATCCTTGTTTGCCTTTGCAGCTTCTACGAGTCCATGAGTCATTGAGTTGATGGTATTGGCGAGCGCAGCCAGCTCGTCGCGCGACGTTACGTTTATTGTGTGATGTTCGAGTTGCGCTTTGTCCTCGGTGTCGCGAATAAGCTCTACACCCGCAACAAGCCGCTTAATTGGAATGACAACGATTGTCGCAAGAAGAATAGCGCCAATGATACCCACAAGTAACGCGGCAGCTGCGACAAGCAAGGTCGTTATAATTAACTCACGGGTAGCCGCGGCGATGTCCTCGAGAATGAGCTCGGTAGATACTCCCATTCGCACCATGCCGCGATAATAACGGGCATCCGGGCCAGATTCTCCAACCGTGCGAAACAAGACCGGTTTGTAAAACAAATACTCGGTGTCCTCTCGGCTCAAGTCTGACGGGTCGAACTCAGGATAACTAAAGAAATCATCCCCTACAGCTGCAAGCACATCGGCCACCCGTTCCTCCAGCTCCTGCCGAGTTTGGTCGATTTCCACCAGCTCCGCCTCTGCTTGTGGGGTACCGGTGAGAACAAGTTCGCTAATGCGGTCCGTAAACTGGTCGATTTGCTCGGGAATATCTCCAAGCTCCTCCCGAGCACGTTCATTCATATTTGCTTCTAGTTCGAGAACTTCGTCGCTAATGATATCCGCAATCTGTGACCCTCCGCCCGGTTGATATATCGCGGTGCTTAGTTCGGGGCGAATACTTCGGTCCGGCGCAGCTGTGTCTTCAGTCCCATAGTTCAATACAACAGGGTCATTGGTTGCCCAAATATGGTCGAACTCGGTCGCCGCCGTGCCCGCCCCGGTGATCGTAATGTACTGAACCTCATCCATGATCTCAGACTGACGCGTAAGGCCTGCGAGCTCAATCGTATTTTGCTGCGGTGCGTCGAGCAGCTGTGAAGACTGGGTCACTAAGCTGTCAAGTAGTACCTCAACGCGTTGCTCCAATCCACGAGCGAGAATATCTTCTTGCCTTTCGAGCGCCGCCGAACCAAGAAAGTACGCGACCATTGCGACAACGGTTACAACCAGAACTACGACAAAGACAGCAAACTTAAAGCGCAGTCCCCAAATGTTCAATCTCATGGTGCGTAGTATCTCCTTCTTTTTTCGCGGCGGCAGCGTTGTGCCGGTTATGAGTGCCTTTACCTCTAAATCGAGGAGTCGACTCTCGGCAGCTAAGGACGCCATACGGGTTGCTGAAACCGCAAGAACAAATGCGACTAACAGCGCGACAAGACTCCCTAACAATGTCTCAATGGGCACAAGCCGCCGTGCAGTCTCGCGCCGAAAATAGCTTGGAATATAGCGGCCGGAGAAGTCACCAAAGGTGACCGTACCGGCCTCTTCCAACTGAACGGAAGTTGAGCTAAAGCGCACTCCCCGCTCGGTATGCACTAGACCCACACGATAAGAGCCTGTACCTACAATATCTATGAGGGGTCCCTCAATGCGTCCGTTGCTGAGCACCTCGAAAGCATCTTGCGCCGAGCGGAACACATAGTCGTACGGAGGCTCACCGTCACGGTCTAAGACCACCTCGCTAATAGTACCGCGGGCTGTAAATCCTCGCCCGGCTACAGTGAGACTATAACGCCCCAAACGATCGCGTTTAGTCGAGACATTCCATATCTCGGTAATAGGAATGTACTTGTTGGTGCGAAAAATCAGCGTCTCAGGGTCGCCTACGTTGCCTACATCGTCAATTGCCGCCACCTGAAGGGCCCATGTACCGTTGTCGACATTTGTACGAGAGAGTACCGGTTGTCGGGTGTTTACGGTCCGGGGTGGCGGTGCAAGACTAAGTTCCTCCGGGTCGGCTACCGTTAGGCCGATCGGACCAATTCGTTGCAAGCGGACAGAGTACCCGGCAATGACCGACTCATCTTCCTCAGGCTCCCAGTTAATTCGAAATGTATTGCTTACGAGAAAGTTGTTGCCGTCTATTGGTAAGTCGGCAAAAGATGGAGGGTCCGGTGGGCGCGTGACCCGCGTATAGGAAATGGTTGCAGGTTCGCTCCAGTTACCTGCATTATCCTGCGCCACAATTCTGAAGTACCAGTCGCCGTCTTGTTCGACCTCGACCGCGGCCTGCTGTACCGATGCGTTATACCGTGGTATACGTAGCACCGTTGCGTTTGGGTCTTGGCTCACCACGTAATTGTAGGCACGCATCCCAGAGGCGTCCGGCGCAGGCCTCCAGGCAACCTCCATACGCGAGCTGCGTGACCTGCCGCCCGCCGGGAAGTTACGAGCTACCGGACGTGGAGGGTCGACGCGTTGATCCGGTTCCAAGTAGACCAGATTCGTCGCATCGGCAGTTCGACGTCCTTGCCAAAACATGTGCATTCGTCCACGGAACCTAAATGGCCGGCCAAAGCGCGAAACTGCAATGCCTTGACTGACAACACGCTCCTGCCAGAACGCACCCTCACGGCGTGCGATATACACTCGGCTACTCCCTTGGGGACTATCAAACCAGCTCAAAATAACTTCATTTTTGTGCGTGAGAATACGAGGGAAACTGTCGTTGCGCTGTCGAGTTGTTACTGCCTCGGCTTCGTCGGCCAACAAACCATCTGGCGTGAGGTTAGAGTAATAAATCTGGGTATTCGTTCCGCTCAACCGACGCTCCCAAGCCATGCCAAGTCCGTCAGGGACTACCTGAAGGTGCACTCGTTGGTTGTCGTAAGCATCTGCATTCTGTGCCTCTCCTTCATTATAAAAGGTGGTAAGTCTTTCGGCCGGGCTCCAGCTGCGCCCACCATCGTCACTGTACTTGGAGTAAAGCTGGTAAGTAATGCGTTCTGCCGGATTAATTCCTTGGAAGACAACAACGTCTCGGCCGTCGTATGACGAGTGACTCGGAAGAAAGTTCAAACCAAGTTGGGGATTATCCTCCAAGGTGATGAAATCGCTCCACGTTCCCTCAGACTCGGAATAGCTATACAGAATACTCTGCACCGCGCCGATGTTCTGGCTCACGAACAGCAACATGCCGCCGTCGGCGCGAACGCTTAGACGAGGCGAGACTATCGTCGTGTCGGACTCAACTGTTGTAACACGACTAAAGGAAATGCCGGAGTCAGTACTTCTGTACAGGTGAATTGCCGTAGCTTCGGCAGCAACAGCAAGGTACACATCCCCGTTGGGCGAAATTTTGGCAGAAAAGATGAGCGGAGCGCTCTCTCGCTGGAACTCAATAGGTCCAATCAGGCGCCGTTGAGGAAACCATGAACGGCCGTCGTTACTCTGCATTGCAGAAATGAAGATCTGCCCTTCTTCCGGGCTCGAACGCACGACCTCTTGATAGAAAACTAAGGCCCGATTTTCGTCGTAAACCACTTCTGGAAAGCGAGCGTTGTCTGTAGAAATTACTCGCGCTGGCTCGAAGTACAGTGTGTCCTGTCCGAAGAGCATGGTCTCGACGCAGAGAAGCACCAGAATTAGCAGCACAGCACGCAAATGATAACCCATTACACACCTAAGCGCGACGTAATGCGTCGTCGCAGATCTATCAGTGGTGGGTATCCTTGATTGGACTCGACTTGCAACAGACGTTCAACAATACCAAAAGCCTGCGCGACGTTCCCTTGGATAAACAGCTGCTCTGCACGCCGAAATTGCTGCTCGTCAGTAGTTGAAAGAGCAACCGTAGCCTGACCACCGGTGCGAATGCGCAAAGTATCCAGCAATAATCGAGCATCGCGGTTACCCGGATTCAGCGATACAGCCTCTTCCAGCAGACCAATAGCCGCTCGGTCCTGTGCTACCCCGCCACCTGCAACTTGAGTTGCTCGACGATACAGCTCACTGGAACGTCGCGCTCGCGCCTGGGTGACCGGGTCCGGACGTAGCCCCAGTTCAATTTCCAACTCGGCAATAAGATTGTCGATACCCGGATAGTTCGGCTTAATCTCTTTCAGCACCTGGAGGTCGGACAAGGTCTCAAGTGCGTTATCTGGACTACGGTTCTCTACCACTTCGTCGAAACGGCGTTCAAATACTGCGTCAAAGTTTTCTGTATCACGAAGCTCCTCAATCCGGAGCATGAGCACCTTGGCTTCCCAGTTGAACGGTCGCAGAGCAATGACGTTTTCCAAGTTTTGTTCACTCCGTGTTAGGTGCGACTGCGCTTGCTGTTCACTACCTTGGGAAACGAGAGTACGGGCTCTACTGAAATCATCCTGTGCTAAACTGAGATAACTACCAAGCACTGGATAGAGTGGGTCTGTCTCTACAATAGAGCGTTCATTCTCAAAGGTCAGGGCAGCGTTCACAAGTCGCGTTAGCCGCGTGATTTCAACGTTGTCTTCTACGTTTGTTCGCGCCCATAACTCGCGCGCCTCATTCAGCATTTCCTGCGCCGTCAAAAATTCCTCGCTGTTATACAAATCTTCAGACTCATCAATGAGCTCTCGTACTCTTTGTACCACAAGTTCGTTTGCTGCGTCCTGTATGCGCGCGCCAAGAGACACCGAAAGCTCCTCAACTCGATTTCTGATTTCCTCATTTTCTTGCAGCGCAAGTGAGTCGTAAAAGCGATCGCGAGCGTCGTTCCATAGAGATTGTGCCTCATCAACTCTGAGTTGTTCTATAGCTCCTTCTGTTTGCGAAATAAGCGCCTCTCCCTCTTCGTTTAATTCCGCCGCGCGTGCGATGTCGGTCACAGATGTCTCAATGAGAGAGGCAAGCTGGAGCTGCGTTCCTTGCAACCTAGCCAGCAGAAGTTCGTGCTCTTCTACCTGCTCCTGGAAGCTTTGATCTTGCTGCAGAAAGTCCGGTTCCTCGGCATAGGCAGCCAAATATTCGCGCAGTGTATCTTCTAAAAAGGACATACTCAGTTGCGTTGGCTCCAAGACCTCCAGTGCACGGGCAGGGTAGCGGGCAAGTATTTGATCCTCGTCGTCTTGAATAGCCTGACCCTCCAAAGGAACGCCGGACAAGAATGTCTCGCCGTCGTCAACTGCGGGCAGCAGCCCCAGGTACGGCACTTCGACCGCGGCGTAGGACTCCTCGGCCAGCTCAAGCACCCAACTCCGTTCAGTTTCCAGTAGTTCCGCCACAAGCTCGCTGTGCAGCCCTGCCGAAGCACGATGATACTCAATTAACTCCGGTGGAAGGTTAAAGCTCGTCTCAAGCTGAATTGTGGCGCGACTCCATCGGCCAAGGGTATTCCTGAAGCTCTCGCGTGCGTTTCGAAGCTCTTCTCTGCGTTCCCAGTCCGCAGAAAGGTCCTGCCCAGGCGGGAGCTCAAGTTGTTGTCGTGCGGAGTTCAACACGCCGGATGCTTGGGCGCGTTCGGCGGCTCTGCTTAGTTGCGAAAAACTCACCACGTAATCATTTCGACCGTGTTCGCGAAGAATCTCCGAGGCAAGACCAGGCAGCGGTATATCTACCGGCTCGACTCGTGATGCCCTGAAGATCAACCGGGCGCCATACTCGGAAAGCTCGGATACACCCTGGTACAGCGTTTGAGCACGCGGTAAACGCCTCTCAACAAGAGCATCGTCCGCCTCTTCATTCAAGCCCGAAGCATACTCACGTACACCAGCACTTAATTCATAGGCACGATCGTCTATTTGGTGTGCAAAGGCACCGTAGATCCCGTCTCGCTCATCTTCTGAGGATATCTCACCAACCATAAACCGGAGAATGTTAAGGTGCCAGTCGATAGGATCGTCCGGGAACTCCAACTCCACCAATTCTTGTGCAGCTACCAGTCTCTCGGAGAGCACTTGCAAACTTTCTTCAAGACCCTCAATACGATCTGCCTCATCTGTCCATGCTGCGTAGAGTCTGCTGCGTTCATCAGGCAGGTTTGTGATGGTCAGTACATTCATTAGATCGTCGCTGGCACTTAGGAAGCTTGGTCGCAGTTCCCCAAACCGCTGCACCAGTTCGCGTACTTCACCGCGGATATCCCTTACTTCATTCTGCAAAAGTTCGCTGTATTCTCGATTCTCAAACTCCGGCTGTTGAAGAACAAAGCCATCAAAATATCGCTGCGCCGCCTCATCATGACGCCCTTCGGCGATGAGAGCGCGTGCCTCGTTTTGAATGCGCTCTGCAATGCCACGGTCATAGGCGAGCTGAGCTATGACGCGCGACTGCTCGATCTGCTCACGCACACGCGGGTTAGGATGTTCATCTACTTTCTCCATTGCAGAAATAAGCGATAGTGTGCGCTCGAGATCCTCCGGATTAGTTGAAATATGGAGCAGGAGCTCCGAAAAAAGTTGATTGTACTCGGTGCGAAAGCCACGAATCTCTCGGAGAAGCTTCTCGGCTTCATCGATGCGTTCTGGTTGGCGGCGAACTATTTCTTGCAGAATAAGCATAGCCTCGTTATGACGTCGTTCCTCTATAAGGCGTTGCGCCTCTTCCATTGGATCTTCACGGCTTCCACGCGCGTAGCTCAGCTGCGGAGCACACAAACCAACCATGGTCTGGAATACAATAAATCCAAACAAAAGAATGAGGTAATTTGTTGTGCTTTTTGCCGAAACGGCTCGGGACACTCGTTAGACTCCCGCGTGGCAAACGTATTTCTTCTTCAATTCTACTGTAAATCTCGGCAGAAATACATTTTGCCGTAAATCTACCGATAATTATCAAAGGATTGTACTGATAACTGGATCGATGCATCGCTCAATGATATATTATATATAGACAGATGAAAAAACATGTTGTGCATGCAATAACCTTCAGCCTTCTCCTGCTTTTTCCAACGCTCTGGCTGCAGGCAGACACGAGGGCGGAAACATACGCCGACATCACCAAAGCTTTTGGGCTATCCGGTGCCGAACGTACCGGTCTTACCACGCTACCAGTGCTCCTCATTCCCATAGGCGGACGGTATGAAGGTATGGGTACCGCGTATACTGCGGTATCGGACGATGCAGGTTACTTCGACGCAAATCCTGCTGCCTCTGCCATGCTACGATACACCGAGTTCTCGCTATTTCACAATAACCTCATTGCCGACGCTAATCTTGAAGGCTTGAGCTACACAAGTCGCCGAAATAACTTTGGATTCGGCACAGCCTCGAAACTAATACATGTCCCGTTTACCGAATACGATCGCTACGGAGATCAAGTTAACGCTATTCGTTACCTTGAGGGTATGACCGGAATCAATCTTTCGTATCGATTTTTGCACGATTTCTACTTTGAAGGTATTGCAGTCGGCAGTAATCTCAAGGTTGGCTACCGGCATGTGCCGGAGGTGATTGAGCCCGGGCAGTCTGGCTTAGGCTTTATGGGCGATTTTGGTATGTTAACGCGTTTTAATGTCCTCAAATTTTACAATGCGCGCGAACGAAACCTGTCTCTTGGCATAAGTGTGCGAAACCTTGGTCCTCCGGTTTTAGATGAGCCTCTTCCGACCTTAGTCACTGCTGGTATTGGGTACAAACCATTACGGCCGTGGTTGCTTTCCTTCGATGTACTCTACCCTATACAACCTTTCAATGATCAACCGGCTGAATATCCCGGCTTTGGAGTAGGTACTGCACTACAGGTGACAAACTTCTTTTCAATTCAAACTGGCTTTCTTTACCGCGGAGCAAATCCGCGTACGTCTCTTGGGGCGTCCGTAGAACTCCGGCGCGTACGCTTGACCGCCAATTACACGCTCGATCTTACCACTCAACTTGGTGCCGTAGACCGCTTTAGTGTCGAGGCCGCCTTCAATTTTGGGGACCGTGGCCGGAGCATGCGACGTGCAGAGGCCGAAGAATTTTATTTAGATTCTATTGTTGCCTTTGCCGAAGGACGACTTGAGACCGCGGTTGAGCTTGCTGGCGATGCCGTCGAAATCGACCCTGCCTTTACTCCGGCGCGCGAGATTGAAGAGACCGCAGCCGAGAGCCTGCGCATTCAACGCGAGCTGGAGTCGATCCGCCTAGATGAACAAGTAACATCGGAATAATTGTGGTGGAGTTTCAAATACAGCGACATAGCCAGTAGCTCACGTGGAAAGAAGCTGTCATCACAGCGTAACTGAACAAGCTTCCAGTCTCGTTTACTGAGCCGCTTAGATCGGATTAATCGCTTAAAAAGCCGCTCCGGAATGCGCGAGCGCCTGCGTTGTTCAATAATCCTACATAACGCTGGGCCGAGTTCCGAGTCCGGCTCAACCCGCTTATCCCCAGTAAGCGCATTCTGCATCATCTCATCGCCCGACATGCGGGAAAAGTCGTCCATCAACTCTTCTACGCCTACTACGAAACTGCTTTCACGGAACACTACCGCATCTAAACG
>JAIVHN010000137.1 GCA_020201015.1 Spirochaeta sp.
AAACTCGCGATTGCTTTTGAAGGTACGTGAAATTCCAGGCGAGCTAACCTCAAGATGTACATCGCGTGAATTATGAATAAGCTCGATACGAGGCAACACCGTGCGGTGAACTTCTGCGATATCGTCTACACCGAGACCATCGCGCTTATACACAACAAGCGATACATGAAGTCCTGTGGGTCTACGTGCCGATTGTAATTCTACGACGAAAAAACCCAGCGCGTCCAGTAAAGACGAGATTTCGGACTCTAGATTTTCGCCGATCATATTCCGTTCCTGTCCAGACCCTATGGTACAAAAAAGGAGTCGAACAACACGACTCCTTGCAGCAAGAATCTGGTAATACCATGGTGATAGTAGCAACTCGCGGGCTTTGTGTCAACAATACCGAAAATGTCGGAACGGCAGTTCGGGGGTTAAAGATCCCGGGCTACCACAACCGTTATCACTTCTTTTACACCGTTATTTCGGAGTACCCGAGCACATTCTTCGGCAGTTGCACCGGTGGTTAGTACGTCGTCAAAAAGAATAACCTTTGGTGGTAACTGATTGATGAAACGCCTACGTATCGTAAAGGCTCCCTGAATATTTGCAAAGCGATGTTCGCGGCCGAGCGATTTTTGCTGGTGGCCTTTGCCGCGTCGACGCAGTGGGTGAAACACCCGTGCCCCGTAATGCCGTTCGAGTCCTCGGGTGAGACAACCGGGCGGGTCCCATCCGCGTCGAAGGCGTGAAGTTGGGCGGGCGGGTACCGGAATCACGGGAATATCGCTCAACGATGCATATCCTGCGCTCCGTATGCGTGCGCTCAGAAACTCGCCAAGCATCACAACCAAGAGTGGGCTCAGCGCACGTCGCGAACCGATTTTCCATGAGCTAATAAGCCGTGACGCAGTATTCCGGTAGATGAGAAGCGAGTTGATCTGGCCAAGGAGGTTCGGCTGCTGCAGCTCCCGCAGATTGTTGCAGCTAAGACATAGGTCTATGTCCGGCGCGACCGGAGCGCCACAGCCAGCGCATTCTGTTTGTGGCGATCGGTCGAGGTTCAAAAAGCAACGGCGACAAACCGGAGCCCCAAAAACTCGAGGACGCGTGCTCAGTTCTGCTCCGCATAGTAAACAAGTTTCCGGGAAAATTATCTCTTTCAGTGTCCGTACGCGGCGCCATATACGTAGCGCGACGAAGCGGTTAGTCAACCACAGATACGACCGGCATCTCACAGGCTCCCCCTTTTTTGGCATAGTTCTTAACTACAACTACACTCAAAAATGCGCTACTGCTTCGCTGATCGGCGTAATGTATGAGTTTTTTTAAAAGAGTTCGCACCGTGGTAGCGTGACCACATGCTGGAAGTGTTGACCATGCGCGGCGCACAACGTAAATTAACACCGTTATGGAACAGTATGACTACATCATCGCAGGCGGCGGTGCGGCCGGATTGCACCTTGCCGTAGCTCTTGGAAGAAGTTCCTTGCGCAACGCACGTATTCTCATAATAGATAAAGACACCAAGCAGCAGAACGACCGTACATGGTGCTTTTGGCATACCGCAAATGATACGCCGGTGCCCAAAAAGCTTTTGCGAAAGAGCTGGCAGGTTTTTTCTGTGATCGGTGAGAAGGGTGAACTGGACATAACGCTTTCCCCATATACGTACTCAATGATCCGAGGGCTTGATTTCTATGCCCACGCAACGGAACAATTACAACAGCTACCGAACTGTCGGCGTCTGGTCGGCACTATCGATTTCATTGAGGACGGCGTCGAAAGTGCGACTGTGGTGGTGGACGGTACGCCATTTCACGGCAAGTATGTCTTTGATAGCTTGATTGTTCCTGGAAGTTTTTCTATAGATACCACCAAGTATCATTTCCTCAAGCAACACTTCTATGGTGTCTTTGTTCGTACCCGCAGACCGGTATTCCAGCCCCATAAGGCCGGATTCTTTGACTTTCGCGTACCTCAGTACGGCGTCATGCGTTTTGTGTATACCCTACCCAGCTCTGAAACCGAGGCGCTTGTTGAATACACCCTATTTTCTGCGGATTTATTGCCAGCAGAGGAGTATCGACAGGAGTTGACCGGATATCTGCATCGTGTGCTTGGACTTGAGGACGGGGATTATGAAGTGCTTGAAAGTGAGGACGGGGTAATCCCGATGAGTGACTACCCTTTTCCCCGGCGTGGCGGTGAGCGAATTCTGTACACCGGCACAAAGGGCGGGCGCGTAAAAGGTTCCACCGGGTTTGCTTTTCACCGTATTGCACGCGACGCGGCGGCTATTGTTAACTCCCTTGAGGAACATGGGCACCCCTTTGCCCTGTCGGAGCCTGCGCCCCGTTACAGAGCATTCGATGCAATGCTGCTGCAGATCCTCTATCGACATGGTGAACTTGGCGCGCCCATCTTTGAACAACTCTTTCGCCGCAACCCTATCGACCGACTGTTACGGTTTCTTAATGAGCAGACTTCGCTGCGCGAGGATATCGCGATTATGGCTAGTGTGCCTTGGTGGCCCTTTATTCGTGCGTGGTTGCGCATGCATGTAACGGGGCACCCATGAGTACTCTGCTCTCTGCTGAGAAACTTCAGCTTGCCGGTGGTCTGCCGGTGCTTATTGCGTGTATCGTGTGGGTAGCTGCAATGATTGCTTTGCCGCTGCGGGACATATTTGGAAGTGACGGAGCCCGTGAGTCGGCACTACGGCATGCGGTAGTTGCTCAGGTTTTGCTGGTTATCGTGCTAACCACTCGTTTTCTGCCGACGATGGCAGTGTGGCGCGTCGTACTGGGTGTGCCGGTGCTTGGTTTGTTTGTTGAGGCCGTGGGTACACAGAGCGGCTTTCCCTTTGGTGTGTACCATTATACGACTCGTCTTCAACCACAGCTTTTTCATGTGCCACTAGT
>JAIVHN010000193.1 GCA_020201015.1 Spirochaeta sp.
ACGAGCATCACTATCGGCACAATCCAGCAGATTAATGCCCATAGTGATGGTCCGCACATCCAGGTTTTCTTCGGTGAACATACGGAGCGTTTCTTCAATCTCGAAGGGTGAGAATATCATTGGCTATACCCGGTGCATCGCTGTGTAGACATCCTCGTGCTGCAAGGAAATCTCTACTTCAATAGAGCTCCCAAGCTCGCCCAGGTCGCTCCGCAGCTGTTCTAAAGAGATAGGCATTCCTGCCAGGTCCACCAGCGTGATCATCGTAAAGAACCCCTGCATGATTGTTTGACTGATATCGAGGATGTTTACCGAACGTTCGGCGAAGGCGGAACTCACTTCCGCAATAATCCCGGGTTTATCTTTACCTACTACCGTACACACTGCCCGCATCGGCACCTCCTGTTTGGGGAGTATAGCGAGTTCCCGCACTGCTGTCACGACGCCGACCTATCATCTCTTGGAAACCACAGCGCCAAGCCATACCAGGCAAGAAGCTACCCAAAGCACGCTCCCGACCAGGGTGAGGGTATCGCCGTTATTCAGCGCCGAAGCAATAAAGAAAAACCCCGAGACGGTAAAGCCCACCAGCCCGACGACATCAGTTCCTAATCGCATGTGTTGTGCTCAATGAAGTTGCCACGTCTACTCCGCCCCTACGTTGTTAGCTTGCAGGAAAAATGCTATACAAGAGAGCCCATCGGCAACCGTCTACGTGTAGATATAGCAAAAAATGGGAATATGTATTTTCGGAGATTCTCTTGCTCAGTATTTTAGGCATTCTTGTATTGTATCTCGTTGTTGCACATTATCTAAGCTACAGTGTAATCAAAAACCGAATCCTTAATTCGCAGAACTGGGACTTAAATATTTGTTGTGGTAAGACTGATGGAGGCGGGCTCAATGTTGATATTGTCAGACATGCAGAGCTACCCCGCTTTATGCAGATCGACAGTATCTACAACCTGCCCTTTGCAGATGATGAGTTTGACACAGTCTTATGCTCACATACGATTGAGCATGTAGATGATCCGAGACAGTTCTTTGCAGAATTGCAACGCGTGGGGAAAAAAGTCACACTCGTTATTCCTCCTTTGTATGACCTTGCAGCTGTGCTGCAAATCCGGGAGCACAAATGGATATTTCTCACCTTCGCAAAGAAACACCACACACTTCCAAGGTTTGTAAAATTTCCACTTGCCGATCATGTTCATCGGTTATTGGGTCAGAAAAATAACGCGTAGAAAACTCTGGATTGACGCCACCAAACGGCTGACTTTTCAGGTAGGGTGAGCCGCTCACGTAGCGATAGGTAGCACGCAGTTCACCCATTCCGGCTTAAGGTGAGCCCCAAGTTTTTCATAAAACGATATTGCCCGGCTGTTCCAGTCAAGCACTTGCCAGACCATGAGTCGAGAGCCAGTTTCCTCGGCAAAGGAAATACAGCAGTCCATAAGCAGCTTTCCAATGCCCCGCGCTCGGTGCTCGTTGGTCACCACCAAGTCCTCAAGGTAGAGACACCGCCCTTTCCAGGTTGAGTAGCGGAAATACACCAGGGCCATCCCCAGAACTTCACCAGCTTCCTCCGCTACAAAGCACCGATAGAGCGGAGTCTCACCAAAGCCATCTTCCCTCAGGCGGTCTTCCGTGTTTTCAACTTCATCGGGGGCCTGCTCAAAGGCTGCGAGCTCGGTAATGAGGCGAAACATGGCAGGCACGTCTTCCGGCGTTGCTTTCCGAATCACTACGGTTGACGCTAACAAAGATGTGTCTTTTTCAGTCATGAAAAAAACCATACAGTCTTTTAGGCAAAAGATGAAGCTGCTGGCTTTAAGCCGCTGCCTTTCGAAGTGGGCGATTCGGCAGCAGAATAAGCATGGCTCCCGTTCCCGCCACTGCAGCAATCAAGTACTGGTAAAACAAGAGATCGATAAAGACCAAGGGTAGCAGGCCAGCTACAATCTGGACAACGCCACCAATGATAAAGAGTCCCGGAGTCCACCAGATAGCGTTGATCAAGAAGGCAACGCCCATGAGCAGCAGCCAGAAAACGCCCAGATACGCGGCAAGTATTCCCAGCGCGCGAACTTCAAACGCCAAAAATGAGAACACCATTCCCACGGCCACCGTCGTCAACCACAACACGAGAATATTCCGCAGCTTGCGATTGTGCCACGGCATGTAGCGTATCATGGGGACGAACGCGACTACCGACAACACAAGCCAGAGCCAGTTGGCCCGAAGGTCCATAAAGAAAAAATGAGTAGTGAGCCACCCAATGAGTTCAACAGTGGCCCACACAGCAAATACAATTCGGGGTCTTGTCCAATATCGTGCCATATACTTACTCCCTACCTGCTAAGGTAGTGCAGCCACTTCCCCAAAGCAAGCGTCCACAAGGGCTTCTACACCGCGTTCCGTCCGGCGTTTACCGTTGGGGCCAAGGTCTTAAGGACCAGTTTCTTCAGCGTCGCGCGGGTCTCTGCCTGCGCACCCACCTCGGCACCCGCCTCCTCGCCTGCACGCAGCTTGGCCAAGGCGTACTGTTGAATTACCACAACCGGCAACACCATGTGCTCACGAATGCGAATTGACGCACGGGAGGTCCGGTCCTCCGGTTCCCGGTGTCCCGAAATTGCTTCAAAGCAGTCCAGCGTGCGCCGGGCTTCGGACTCGAGCATCCGCCAGAACTCTCCAAACTGCGGGTCGTCAGCCATGAAAGACGTGAGAGAAAACCGTGTCTTACTCAAACTTTGCAGTGCGTTCTCAACCATGGTGCGGAAGAACAGAGAACGCTGATACAGCTCCGTGAGCCGATCCAGTAAGCCCTCATCAAACAGCTGTTGCAAGGCGCTACCAAAGCCGTAGAAGCCGGGTACGTTCTGTTTCATCTGAGTCCATGCACCCACAAAGGGGATTGCCCGCAGGGTATCCAGACTCAGCTTGTCGGCCTTATTGCGGCGGTCGGGCCTGCTACCGATATTGGTCTTACCGTAGTAGCTGAGGGGTGTCATCTGCTCAAGATAAGGGATGTAATCGCGGTGTCCCCTTAACTCCATGTAGGCACGGTACGAGAGCTCTGCCAAGCGGTCCATAAGCTCGACGTCTTCCGGCCGCAGCTCGCGTGACTCGTCCTCGAACAGCGAATTTTCTAATCCGGCACTGACCAGCTGCTCAAGATTGAACTGCGCCACATCGCGAGTTCCAAAGTTGGAGCTCACTGTCTGCCCTTGTATAGTGAGTTGAATCTCGGTGCTCTCTACCTCCGGACCCATTGCGCGGTAGTACAGGTGCGTGTTCCCACCCCCACGCGCCGGGGGGCCACCACGACCATCAAAGAACACAATTGAGACATTGTTCCGACGGGACTGCTCGCTGAGCCGCTGTTTGGCTCGATAGATACCCCAGTTTGCACTCACGTATCCACCGTCTTTGGTACCGTCCGAGAAGCCCACCATGACATACTGTTTATTCCCGCGCCGCTTCAAATGTTCACTGTAGAGCGGATCGGTATAAAGCCGCTCCATAGTTTCATGCGCGTTTCGCAGATCTTCAATGCTCTCAAAAAGTGGGACGATATCAAGCATGGGTCCTGCCTGAGCGCTGCGGCTGTCCGCACCTTCGGCGGCCTGAGCGCTGCGGCTGTCCGCACCGTCGGCGTCCGCTCCGGGTGTCGGTACACAGTGAATGATGAGCAGCACCTCTAAAAGGTTTGATGCTAAATGTGTATGGCTAATGATATAGCGATGCAGGCCTTCTTCACCGTTTTGCCGTTGTATCGCCGCTGCCGCCTGGAGTGAGCGCAGCGTATCTTGCCCCAAGCCCTCCGGAAGAGTCTCCACAAAATTGGCATCAGCCGGTAGTTGAGAAAAGCCCGCATGCAGCATCTCCATACGGCCGGGGTCATCTGCCTCGAGGTAGGCACGCTGAACCGCGACGGTATTGTCCGGACCAGAGACGCCCAAAAATTCCAAAATCTGCCCGGCAAGTTCGGTATGCACACTGCTCTCCTGCCGCAGATCCATTGAAGCAAAGTGAAATCCGAACGCCGTGATCTTTATAAGTAGACGTTCAATGTCTTCCGCGTAGAGGCCGTTATACTTCTCCAGTACATCCTGAAGTATTCCGCGCAGATCACCGGCCAGCTCTTCTGGTGCAGTATAGGGCAGGTCGGTATCTATCTCGCCGGAATCGGTCAGCCGGTAGCTCTCAATGGGTCGTAGTTCAGCCTCGGTTTCAAGAAGCTCTCCGAGGGCCGGGATACGGTCTATAACGCTCCCATGACTCGTGCTGCCGCGCAGTCGAATAGACTCTTCTACCGTGTGCTCAAGTTTGCGAGCAACCCGGGTAATTCGCTCGGTAATACCGCTAAAGGTGAGTTTACGCTGCAGACTGCGGATCTCTCGCAAGTAGAGGCCAAAGAGCGTATCGCGCAGCAGCTGCCCGGTACGCGCGGTTAGACTAGACGTCACAAAAGGATTCCCGTCACGATCACCACCGGGCCAGAAGCCGAACTCAAGACGAGGAATGTAACGCAAACGCTCAAGTGGATCGGCACAAACCGGACTAAGCAGACGTAGGTGAAGGTCTGCCGTCGCGTCGTAAAAAACATGCTCAAGGTACCACAGCAGGCTGCGCGCCTCGTCCAAAGGCGTCGGCTTACGGGGATTACGAAAGCGTGTAGTCCCCATCTGCATGAGAATGTCATAAATGCGGCTGAGATCGTCTGTTCCTATCGCGGCAGCCAGGTCATCAATAATAGAGAGTACTGCATCGGGGTAGAACTGAGTTGGATGTGCGGTAAGCACTACGCGAACGCGGTAGTTGTCCAACTTGCTAAGCAACCGTGTCTCGAGGTGTTCCGAGCATACCCGATCAAGAACAGCCTTAAGTGACCCAGGGCCGTCGAGATCATGAACATGAGCAAAAGCAGCGTCCTCTGTAGCATCAAAGAGCACAATTTGCCGCTCGGCTGTACGGACAAACTGAAAGAGCTTATCCACAATACTGGGGAAGTCTTTTGAGCCGGTATGGAGTTCAAAGAAGCTCTCCAAGATCTGCTCGGGACTTTCACCTTTCTCAAGACCCTCCAGACAGTAGCTCTCAAAAACCGGGAGTAACATTCCAGCGGTTTTTAGGTCCGGATACGGTAGCGTCATTAACAATCCGTCGTAGGTGCGGTACTTGAGTTCTACCAATTCAAAATATCGTGAGCGCACACCTGTCGATCTTTCGCTCTGCTGTGTATTTCGTTCCTTGTTACGCATGCGTCCTCCATTTTCCGGCACCGAATTATCCCGCTAATTTACAACTTCCGCAATGCTCTCGTGCTGGACACGCTCTCGCGGTGGAGCTGTAGGACACACACTGTGGTTGAGATCGCCTCCAATGGCCGTTATCTCGCCCCGTCAGACATCATTCTTTACCGATTTTTCGTATAATTTCGGCACGAATCGCCGTTTTTGAACTTGCGCTCGGAGTTTGGTTTATCTACTATTTAGTATTCGCTCAAATATAGGTTGTGCTACGGTTAGTCTATCTGAATGAGGAGGCCGCTTGCCGATTCGGGACGCACAGTATCTTCTTTCGCTTGTCGAGGAAATTTACGCCATAGAAGAGCTCGATTCACTACTTGAAGCCGTACTCACCAAGGCGCGAAGGTTTCTTCGTGCAGATGCCGGAACGCTCTACCTTAAATCAAACCACAAGCTGTTTTTCTCGTTTATTCAGAACGATTCCATGTTTTCCGGTGATCAAGCGGAGGCCCGGTATGTCTACTCGAGCCGGTCTCTAAAGCTCGACGGAGCGTCGCTCGCTGGCTATGTGGCTAAGACTGGTGAAAGCGTGATGATTGACGACGTGTACGACGTTCAGAGTGATGTCGACTACTCATTTAATCCGGATTTTGACCGAAAAAGTAACTATCGCACCAAGTCAATGCTCATTGTCCCGCTGAAGATTCCACGCGGGGCGGTAGTCGGCGTGCTGCAATTAATAAACGCTATGGATGAATCTGGGAACGTGGTGCCGTTCTCACGAGATGACGAGCTGTATCTCAATCAGTTTGCCCAGTATGCAGCAAGCGCTATTGAGAAAGCCCGACTCTCCAAAGAGATGGTTTTGAGAATGGTTGATGTTACGTCTTTGCACGATCCCTTCGAGACCGCGCAACATGCCAAGCGAGTTGGTGCGTACTCGGTAGAGCTGTTCGACAAGTGGGCAACACGGAAGCATGTGGCCGACGGGAAAATCGCGCGATTGAGAGACTACCTGAAAACTGCGGCAATGCTTCACGACATTGGCAAAGTGGCAATTAGTGACTCAATTCTCAAGCGACGTGGAACTCTCACTCTCGAGGAGCATGATGAGCTGAAAAAGCATACTGTTTTAGGCGGTCAATTGTTTAGGCGACGGGAGTCGTACTGGGACGTTCTGAGTCGAGACGTCGCCGAACGGCACCACGAACACTGGGACGGCACAGGTTATCCCGGCGACTACAGCGTAGATGACACTGGCAAGATCACCTTCGGGCCGGGTAAAAAGGGAACCGATATTCCCTGGAGTGCGCGCATTGTGGCGATTGCCGACGTGTACGACGCCCTACGCTCTCAGCGTGTTTACAAGGAAGCCTGGTCCCAAGATACCGTTTTCGCCTACATTCAGGGGCATGCCGGTACGCAGTTCGATCCGATGATGGTCGGCATCTTTCTGGGTATGCGGGACGTAGTTGAATCAATCCGGCGGAAGTACTCGTACTGATTGGTCCGAGGCGTCGGTGAGATACAAGATATTGCCATTATTTATGGTGGAAGCACTAAAGAAGAACCCACCGAGAACTCCCCACCCCATAGGATACCGAGCTACAGTCTATCGATGTAGGCTCGACGGCACCGTTCCACTCATGAGAGTAATAAGGTAAGGAAAATGAAGATTCCAGCAGTTGATCTTGGTAGATCTCACACTGGCAGTTGAGGCCTTCGGGGCAGATGAGGCCTCCGACTCTTCCAGCGGAAAACTCACGCTCTCCGACATCGTCATTCCCTGAGAGCCTACACCCTTGCCCGCCGTGCAGCTACAGACAGCTAAGCGCCACTCAGCCACTTTTCCGGCGCCACTCGGGAACGAGTGCCAGCAGCAGAATCGGCCCTGCGAAATGGAGACCAAAGCTGAGCCAGGCAAAACCATCCGGTGCCTCCATGGTACCCTGGGGAGTCGTAATGGTCTCCCCGAATGAGGGAACGTAGAAGAGGATAAACAGAATAATCGTGCCGAT
The DNA here is from genome assembly GCA_020201015.1 of Spirochaeta sp. GTDB lineage: Bacteria > Spirochaetota > Spirochaetia > DSM-27196 > SLAA01 > SLAA01. The sequence continues at coordinate 7,274 of JAIVHN010000193.1, forward strand.
AGTAAGCCCGACGTTCGCAAGCTTCACGCTGTACCGGCTGGCGATCCAGTAGACGACCCCGCCCACAAGTACCGGCACCACCGAAAAGGTCGTAACAGAGAAGGCGTTAATGACCTCCGGGATAGAGAACCCGGTGACGGCGGTGTAACCAATTGAGTAAAGATTGTTAATTATGGCGGCGCCAAGGGCGGCTATCAGAACACGCAGGGCAAGCGGCCCTGTCGCCGGTTTCTGCAGGTTGTTCACGTTAGACATTTCTTCCTCCTGCCGCTAAGGTACGAAATGCTCAGGCCCTCGTGTACTGTTCTCCACCCGAAAGCTTCGGTAGGCAAAAACAAGAGCCAGGGCTGCCGTGCTCACCCCGAAATAGAAAAACGAACGCTCCAAGCCAAACTGCTCAATGAGCCCACCGAAGAGGAGTGCACCGATCGCCAAAAAAGTGTCGATTGTGCTTTCCTGTAATGCGAGCGCCGTGGCCTTCAGCTGGTTGGAAACAAGGTCTACAAGCCAGGCGACCGCAACCGCAAGTCCGGCCGAGAACCCAATTCCGCCAAGCAGGGCGCTTGCCAAGAACACCGGCAGTGGGGGGCCAGTAAATGATAGCAGGATCACCGCTACTGGCATTGCAAACACCGCAGGCCACGCTATCCTTCCTCTACCCCACCGGTCCGACAGCCCGCCGGCTACCACATTAGCTACCAGCCCCACGCTTCCGAACACAACGAAATACAGGCCTGCGGAGTTACCGCTGCTCTCCGCCAAGAGCGGTAGGTAGCTCAAAATAGCGCTATAGGATAGCGATATGAGCGCAATCCCGCTCAGCACGCCGCTCACCACAGGAGTGCGAAGCACCAGCATAAAGCCCCCACGGATATCGGTCTGCAGAAGCTTCTCGAGGCGCGGAACGCGCATCACAGCAATTCCGGGAATTGCAAGGGCATGAATCGCGGCGCTCCCGAGAAACCAGCCGCGGAACCCAAACGCGCCGATGCTATACTCGGCAATCGGAGGCCCTATCAAGATCGTCGAAGTTACAATGAACCTGTACGCTCCAATATACACCCCTCGCTTTGCCCGCGGCGCGCAGTCGGCAACAAGCGAGCTCGCCGCCGACAGAAACGCACCCAACGCAATAGCGTGATACACGCGCGCAAGCAGAAGCGTGGGAACGCTACCGGCTACGGCAAAAGCGATCGGCGCGGTAGCAGAGACCACAGTCCCAATCAACAACGGAACCCGACGGCCGTGCCGGTCGGCAAGTGGACCAAAGTAGAAGCGCAGCGCAACACCCGAGAAAAAGAACACCGTGTTCTGTAATCCGCCAAGCGACGGCCCTCCTCCAAGCTCGAGCACGTACAGCGGGAGGTAGGCAACCGAGGTGAACAGCATGACAAACACACAGAACGCGGCAAAGAACACCGCAGCGAGCGTTGCGCGGTAGCTAGCTGAATCTGAATCCATGTCGGATATCATACACACCGAGTGCTGGTGAGGCAAACCTGACCCCGGCTGATCTTTCTCAAAACCCCAGCTCAATCAGCCACTGTGCGAGCTCCGCCTCCCGGGCCTTCCCGTCCGCGTTGGCCCCTACGCCAGCAACCCCGCCGTCGCTCCCGTTCTCGTCCGTGGGCCAGGCCCCAAGGCGCTTCTCAGCGACAATGCAGCCGTCAACCATAAAGAGCACCCGCTCGGTGCGGGAGGCAACCTTGACGTCGTGGGTCACCAGCATTACCGTGGTGCCCTCACGGTGTACCCCGCCAAGCAGGTCCATGATCTCGCCTGACGCCTTTGAGTTCAGCGCTCCGGTAGGCTCATCGCCAAAGATGATGTCCGGTTTATTGATGAGTGCGCGGCAGATGCCGACTCGCTGCAGTTGACCGCCGGAGGCCTGGGTAATGTCGTTGCCAGCAATCTCGGTTATGCCCGTCTGTTCCATCAGCTCGGCGGCCCGCTGTTCAACCTCGCGACGGGTTCGGTTGCCGCACAGGTATCCGGAGAGCACAATGTTGTCAAAGATTGAGAGGTTCTTTAGCAGATGGATCTGCTGAAAGATGAAGCCCATGTTGGTCAGCCGAATCCGAGCGAGGGCGGGTTCGGGCAGCCGCGACAGCTCCACACCGTTGAACAGAACGCGGCCCGAGCTCATTCGGTCCATCCCACAAATGTTGTACAGCAGGGTGGACTTTCCGGAGCCCGAGGCCCCCATCACCGCAACAAACTCTCCTCGCTGTATACTCAGGTCTACCGCCTTCAGCGCCGGCAGTTCGTTGTCTTTTCCCAAAACATAGTTTTTTGTTAACTGAGATGCCTCAATGACGGTGCTGTTTGTTCGGCTCATATTCATTGTGTTCATCGTTTTCATTGTCGTCCTCCGTGGTTTCGTAATCGCGTCATTCCACAATTGTGGTGGCGATATTGGTATTTTTGATGCGAGAGACGCTGACGAGCGTGGTCAATACAACCGCGGACGCAAGCAGCAGCGGAAGTAGTAGGTAAGCTTGCAGCGGGTGAATCACAAAGCGGATCTGCGCCGCGCCCATGAAGGACCACAGCAGACCGACCGCCCGTTCGCCCACTGTGTTGGACAGCACGGTACCGGCAACGACACCGATCGCCAGAAGCACAAGGGCGGTGCTCAGGTACTGCAGCCGGATATGCTGCAACGAGAAGCCCAGACTCTTCATGATGGCAATGCGCGAGCGGTCCTTGATCAACACCATCTTCAGAAACAGTGCGGTGATCAGAGTCGCCACCACCAGCCCAATTCCTATCGCCCCAACCACTACCCGAGCCAGTTGTGAGATTGTCTGTCCCAGAGTCTCGGCGATGTATCCGTCCAGGTCGGTAATCCGCGCCGGATGGAAGAGCCGCGAGTACTCAGCTCAACGGGAATGGGCGCCTTGGCCGTTCTACCGCCGTTGGTCACGTCCTGGTAAATTCCGCTGACCGTCAAGGCTCGCTCCTTGCCGTCTACCAGCAACACGAGTGAGTCGCCAAGGCTCCGTTCCAGATCTTGGGCATTCAGTACCGAAAGCGCGATCTCGTTCTCCCCACGCGGGGCTGCTCCTTTTACGAACTCCAGGGGAAAGCGCGAGAAGTCACCCGTTTCTACCGCCATGCTCTCCTGCGTTCCGTTCTCATGAAGCAGGGTAAACCGTGCGGTGACCAGCGGTGAGAAGCGCGCGACCTCCGCGTCGGCGGCCACGGTGTCTACCATCTCTTCAAAGCGTGTAGCAACACGGTCCGTCTGCCGCAGATCAATGCGAATGTCGCTGCGGCTAATCCCCATATAGGCCGTGAGTGATGGGTCGTTCAAGGTAGAATGAAAGTGAAACGGAACCAGAATGATTGCTGAGCAGACCGCGAAGATGCCCACCACCAGCGCGAAGAGCCGCGGCCGTTGTGTAACGTCGCGGATACCCAGGACGATGTTCACCGCGGCCCTTCTGCCGGTGCGGAGGGGGAGTACCCCGACGCGCCGGAGGCCCCCGTCGACCGCGCGCCCTCGCAGAGCGGCCACCGCGCTAATGCGGTGTACCCGCCGCAGGATCAAGGCCGCGGACCCAACCACCATGGCCCCCACCAACACGGCCGCCGCAGGCGGAATGAGCTGCAGCATGAGCGGAGCTTCCGCCGACCCCAGAAAATCAGTGATGTTGGCCCTAAGCGCCGGGCCCGCGGCAAGTGAAACCAGATATCCAGCTACTGCGGCAATACCCCCAAGGGCAATGTACTTGATTAGGTAGATACGCCTAATGTCCCGACGATCCATGCCAATTGCCTTCATCACGCCGATCTCGCGGTAGTCTTCCTCAATTGTTGCAACAATGGTGAATCGCAGACAGAGCACCGCAATGAGCATGAGCAACAGGCTCAGAACCACGACCACCGCGGCCACCATTCCGTCGGTCAGGGCGTTGAACACGCGAAAAATTCTATGGTCAACTGACGGGCCACGGTCAGGGAGCCTGGCCTCGGTATACGCGGCGGCGAGTTCGCCGGTCCGGCTCGCGTCGCTCAGGTGGAACTCAATCAGGTACTCAATGCCGGGAAGATTGCTTCTGAGCGCAGCGTAGTCGGATTGGTGCACCAGAAAACGCTTGGAGTGAATGATTGACGGGTTCATCATTGCATCCCGAACAAAACCCGCAATCCGGAACTCGCGCGAGAACGCACCCGTATCAATCCGCACTCGGTCGCCGAGAGCAAGGTCGCGCGCTTCGCGGTAGTAGAGCGGCACCCCAATCTCCCCCGGACCCGGAAGCATCGGTTGGTTGTTGCGGTCAAGTAGGAAGTCAAAATGCTCGTTCTGCACCACAAAACTTATGTCCATAACGCCGTTATCCTCGGTTGAGGGCCAGCTTCCCAGAGTCAGGTGCGATCCGTCCACGGTGATCATCTCCACAATCTGGTACTGATCAACAAGGGGATTGGCTGCCGCCCACCCTTCTACCTGCTTCCGGTCGAGCTCGCCTGCGTGCATCTGCACCAAATGAGGGGCCATGGACTGCGCAAACAGCGCGTCTATCGAGGTCTTGAGTTGAACAATGAGTCCCGCGCCGCTTGATAGCAGAAATGCCGACATCGCCACCAGTGCAAAGATCACCACCATGATAACCCGGTTACGCACCGCATCTCGTCTCAGAATCCGAAAAAGAATAGCCATCATCGTTGTAGCGCCTCCTGCGCTCGGGGCGAACTGGTTAACGCCCATTGTGCGATCCTCCCAGCGGGTAGAGCGCACTTACCGAGATAAACCAGCCCTCGCCCGCGGACTCGGTTACGCTTTCACGGTAGCGCACCCGTGAATCAAAGGCGTAGCCTCCGGAGAGTTTCAACAGGGTCAAGTCGACGGTGCCAAACAGCGCGTAAGAGTGCAGTTCCAGCGACTCATCTTTAGCTTCCAGAGCAAACTCATATGCCTCACTTTTTATCCCAACTGCCACTCCGGCCAGATCTCCCATTGGGTGCTCCGGAGTGAAAAAACGGTAAACCAAGGCTGCCTCGAAGAGCAAGTCACGTTCGTCGCGCAGTTGATCAACCCGCGCATCCAGGGTCGCGCGAAGACGGCTCTGTGGCGCCAACACAAGACCGAGGTTAGGCCCGGTGATAAAGTCCAGATTTGCAGTCAGCAGCCGCGACTCCCAAGCGGCACGGATTAGCGGTACCGGAATAAGGGGCCAGGGATCCCCACCAGGGGTCTCTATCCCAAAGTCACTGACCGCCAGCCCGCCTCCAAGTACCAGCGAGAAGTGCGGCTGCTGCACAACCTCGTAGCCGTAAACCGCGGCCGCCTGAAAGGTGCGGATCCCCCCGACCACCGGCCGGTCAGACTCGCTCTTGAAGAACCCCAGGTACCGGTGTCTATCTCTTTGTCCGTCGGCCATGAGTTCAATGGAGTGGTAGGTGTCGGGATAGTCGCACTCCAGCTTCTTCTGAAACAAGTGATGGCTGTACAGTCCAACGAGAAACAGACTCTCGTCGGCGACAATCACTCCGGCGCCGGGAGAGTGCACCGTCTGCGACTCAAGCGAGAGCAGTTGGTACTGAGCAAGGGGAATAACCTGCAGCCCCGAGCCAGCTGGCACCACGGGGTCGGCCGCTGGCGCGAGGTCGGCTGCTGCGCCGGGATCGGCCACCGCCGCGGGTCCTGCCGCCAACACAGGGTCGGCTGCTGGCGCGAGATCGGCTGCCGCCGCAGGCGCAGTTCCAAACATGAGCCACGCTGCAAGCAGCGCGACCAGAAAGCTTGACGTTGTTCGAATCATTGAATCCTCCACAGTTCCTGTCGTGATGGTCAAAGCGTAGACGCACAACAGTGGAGCTCATATCGAACAAAGGTCCTATTTTGCCGGAATCGGCCTACGATCTTCGTCGTAGTAGAGTGGAATCAGCCCCGGAGCTTGTTAAGCAGCTCAACACGGCTGCCCGCGCCAACCTTCTGGTACAGGTTGTAGATGTGAGTACGTACGGTGGCTGGCGATATGCTCAGATCGGCGGCAATCTGTTTGTTGGCCATGCCTCGGGCAATTAACACTGCAATTTCGGCCTCACGGGCAGAGAGGTTGAGCATTCGGCGCCGCTCGTCCGGTACCGCCTCCATCATTGGCGTTCCGCCTTCGTCCGGCTTGAGCAGCCGGATCGCCGCACTCATGGACACGAGGTTGAGTGAGAGATAGAGAAACTGGTCTAGCGAGAGGGTCGGCAACCAAGGCAGTCTGGCAATCTCGACGGCAAACTCAATGAGTCCCGCGGGTGCAAAGACCAGTGCCCACAGTCCGTACCTACGAACTAAGGTGCGGATCGCTTCGGGTTCATTGGGGTTGAGGGGGCCGCGTGCGGTGAGGCCAAACTTTGCCAGAGCAAGTGCCACCACAACATGGCCCACGAGCGCCCACACCTGCGCAGCTCCAAAGCGCTCATTGGCAACCTGCGCCGTGCCTCCAGTCGCATCATGCCCAAACACCACAATCAGCGCGGCGTTGGTGAGCGTCCAGAGAATGACCAGCGATGCGAGAACCTCCATCACTGTCGGCCGAAATCGCCGACGCTTCCTCGGCGACACCATTCGGTGAACCAGCACCCCACCGGTCACCCACACCGCCGAGTTGAGCAGCGCGAGCACGATTCGCAGCACCACTACAGTAGTGCCGGAAATGCCCCCGGGCAGGCCAGCCATATAGAAGTAGACAACAATGAGCCCCATCCCCACCAGAAAGAGCGACTGAAAGATCAGAAGCGGCCCCAGGAGCCTGCTGCTTGGCAGGCGCAGCTTCAGAAGCGCCAGCGCGGTAACACCCATGAAGCCGGTTGCGAAGAAGAGAGCGTAAAAAACGATCAGGATATGCTGCATCGGCGCCCCCAGGCTGCTCTGACTTGGGTGGAGTATACCACAACAGCGTGGAATCCAAATCACCCTCTATCCGGCAGCCCAAATTATCAGTACCTTTCTCGGGAGCATGAAGCCAAACTCAGCAGCTAAAATGAACGAAACGAAATTGTGTAAGACCTGCGGGAGACCCTTTGCTAATCGGAAAAAGTGGGAATCCCGGGGGCTTTGGAACCAAATTGAATACTGTAGTAAAAGATGTCAGCAAAACCGAAATACAATAACCAACAAGAACACGTAGAAGATATCCTTAAGCTATCCCAGGGCAAACGAACGAGTCGTCGCATTGGGTCTCGCGCGGTTCCACACCGACTGAACAGGGAAGAACGCATGAGTTTCGACCGGGCTCTAAAACGGGGGTGGCTTTCATGCAACGGCCTGCGCTCGGCCCTCTGGAATACGTATCGGGAGTTCCAACATGCCCACGGGATAGCGGCGGTAATTCACGAAAAGACTCCCTACCAAGACAGATTGTACTGTCTTTTCCCTCCCGAATGGGATGCTAACCAAAGGCCCGTGCTGCCCATACCAGAGTTTTCCTGGCCCGTTGAACAGCTTGATTGGGGCTGGTGTTGGAACGATGTCCCCAGAAACGATGTTCCCAAGGCTGTGCATGAGATTCTAAAACGGACCATGGACGCACATCATCACCTGGAATAGTCCCGTCTCTTGTGCTTCTTGTGCCTCTTGTGTTTCAACGGTGAGCTTGGGCACCCCCGGCGGCCTTACGGCAGCCGGGTCGAGGTGTTTTGTGATCTCGACGATGAATAGCTGTCACCGATGGAGTTCATCATGGGTTCCAACGTTCACGGGGATGGATCACGGTGTCGTCGTTGATAATGAACTCAAGACTGATTCTATAGCTCATATTGATTGATACGCTGTACAGTCCATCAAGTCTGCCGGTCGGCTCGTGGAGTCGTAGGGACGGATGTGATGGGTGGGACTCAACAGATTCCTGTTTGCCTCGAACCGATATGATCGCTCTACTTGTACCATTATTCAGTCAACGAGCATCTCCCGAAGGATCTCTTTCACACGCTCAATCTCGGGGTTTGCTATCCTCCCCAGCTTCTTTACCAGTCTCGCCTTGTCAACCGTTCTGATTTGGTCGAGCACTATCCAACCTTGTTTTCGCTGGAACCGTAAACTCACTCGAGTTGGATAATCGCGGGATTTCGTTGTCATTGGAGCTACGATTACGGTTCCGATCGTCCGATTCATCTCATTTGGTGAAACAACCAAGCAAGGGCGAGTTTTCTGGATCTCGTATCCTCTCGTCGGATCAAGGTCAATCAGGAAGACCTCATATTGATTGACTACCATTCCCAGTCAAAACCTTTTTCAATTCCTGTCTCCGGGATGAGAAGATTGTCTTCCTGATTTGTGTTCATCTTCTGGAGTGCTTCTTCCCAGCCCTCTCGGGGAGCCTTGATGATTGGTCGTAAGATGATTTGCTTGTTCTCGACCTCCAGTTCTACCTGGTCGGAAATATTCAGTTGTTCGAGAATCGCCTTTGGAAGCCTGATACCCTTAGAGTTACCAATTGGGACAACCGAAACTTTCATGGGATACCTCTCTTGAATGTAACTATAAAGTGATTACGCAATCGTTGTCAATCGTATAATGTTTGCCGGTCTTGCACTCTGTTTCTCTATTCTTCCGGGTTACTCTCTCGTGCGGCATCATAAGCGTCGTGTTCAGATTCGGGAGCAATCTCCAGGACACGTCGGCCCAAAGCGTTTATAGCCCAGGCACCTGTAGGTGCCGTCAAACAAATACTCAGTACGGCTATAGCGAGCATCAACTCTCCGGGTCCCGAGTCCATTCCAGCTGAACGCATTGCAAGTAAGGGCGCTGAGCCAATGGCAGCTTGCACGGTGGCCTTCGGGGAGCACGCCACCGCCACAAACAATCTCTCTTTTCTGTTCAAGTGGCTGCCCAGCAGGCAAAGACCAACACCTATGCCGCGAGCCAGGAGACCAAGGCCAATGATAGCCGCTCCCATCGCGCCCGCCCGCCATGCGACTCCAATGTTCACCTGTGCGCCAACCATCGAGAACAGGATTATCTCTGCAAAGACCCATGTTTTCGCCAGTTTGGAGGAGAGTTCATGAGCCATGTGTTCTCGCTTCTCTAAAATAATGAACCCAATGGCCATAGCGGATACCAATCCGGCAAAGGGCACGATGCCAGCCGATATGTGTTGCAGCCGAATCAGGAGAATCGACAGAGCAATAACGATAAGAACCCTTTTTGTCGCACGAGGATTGAATTTGTCAAACAGTCTGTACAGGGCGATGCCAACAGCAATGCCAACGGCGCCTCCAAGAATCAATGAGATTGGTACGCTGGCGATGTGCCCAACCATATTGACTGGGCTGCCGATATAGACTCCGAGAATGGCGGTGTGCGCGACGATCACGTACACATCGTCAACCGATGCAGCAGCCAACGACGGCGGGAGAAACGGCTGCCAGAACTGAGCCCAAAACAGCCGATTCGAGCAAGCTCAATCCAAGCAACCAAGGCCCGGCAATTGTAATAGCCGCTCCTTCAATGGTGGCAGGGATGAAAGCGAGCAGCAACGCCCTTCCGCCAATCTTGTGCAGTGTCGAACGGCTTAACTCAAATCCAACCCGCAGGAGAATCACGATGAGGGCGATCAAACGTAAATCCGGCCCAATGGCCAGCAGATTGGAGTCAAGAAGTCCAAGTGCAGATGGGCCGAGGAGTACGCCCACGAACAGCATGCCAATGAGCCCTGGAATGCCCATTCGCCGGAAAAACCAGTCGGCTATCAGACACAATATGACAATTACGGCAATACTTACAGCCAAGTGAACTGCCTCTGAAGGTCAACCAAGTTGTTCTTGTATACCCAATCTAACCCAGCCGGGGTGTGAGCGACCGTGAACTGGAGTTCACCGGCCTCACTCAACGACTCGTTCGACAAGTCACTGAGCGACTCACCCGACAAGTCACACGACGACTCGTTCGACAAGTCGTTCAACGACTCAAGTCCAAGGAGCCGCAGCTCTACTTCCTGCTTGGTCATTACAGGAAATCCATAGGCGCTATTCGTGTGGCCAAGGCTCTTTCCCCGCCGTTCGTAGTAGTCTTCAATAAAACTCAGGTGTGCGCGCAGGCGTTCGGCAACAAGTCCATTCGCAACTCGGCCCATGGCTTCCATAGTCTCACGAATGATCGGCGCAAAGCCCTCAAGCAACTCAAACCCGACGCTGTTCCGCGCGTTGAGAACACACGCAGCTGCGGTCGTTCCTGTGCCCAGGAATGGATCAAGCACAAGATCTCCCTGCATGCTGTACATATTAATGAGCCGGTGAACAAGCTCAAGGGGGTACGCCGCGCTTCTGGATCTGGCCTCATTTCCTGGCAAAACCTGCCGCACACCCTTGAGATCCCATATATCAGAGAACCAGACATTCCGTTCCTCCCAAAAAAAGGCACTTTCTCGCCTTCTGCTGGCGTCCGCTTGGGAGAAACGCCTTTTCACACCTTTACGGAGAACCAGCACATACTCGTGCTCAAGGGTGGCATATGCTCCGGCAGGTAGCATTCCCGAACCCATGAACTTGTTGGGTGCATTTGTCTGTTTTCGCCACAGAATGAGCGGCAGTGACTGGAAGCCAATCGACTCGCAATGCGACACAATCCGTGAATGGTTGCTGTAGAGACGGAAATTATCTTTAACCTTCCGGGTTGCATCTCCCACATTTATGCACAGAAAGCCACCCTGTCGCAGTACGCGGTACGACTCGCTCCAAACCGGGTCAAGCTGCCGATGCATGAGCTCAAAGGCCGTACGCCCATCTCCGGCATCGAGCGCTAAAGAAATTGCCGGGTCCGCCTTTGCCAGTGGCTCATCCCACATCTCAATCATAGGATACGGCGGCGAGGTCACAACAAGGTCTACTGTATCGTCCGCGATGCGCCCCATGTCCTGCGACGCGCGGAAATGAACTGCATGATGTGTGTGCACTGCAGTAGCATACAAGAAATGAGTGAGAGCCGAAATACGTGGAGGTGCAAAGTAATGTTCCATCTTGCATTTCAGGAGGGAAGTTTGGGCACCCCCCGGCCGCCTCACGGCAGCCGGGGCCGGGTGCTCCGCTTGTACTCCTCAAGGCCGCTTGGGGCGGCCTCTGCGGGGTATCGCTGCGCCCCCTGGTGCGGGGGAGTACGGTGTGGCGGCGGCTTCCTGTTGCTTATCCAGCCAGGACGCCTATGGGGAAGCGTCCCACGAAGCCGGGTTGTTGATGCGACCAAACACCTCGTACGCTGGCAGAGCGACCAGGGCGCCGAACGTCTGACGCAGCAGGCCGCTTCTGTCGTGGAGTGCGTTGGGAGAGCGGACGAGCCTGAAATGCAGGGCAAAGGCAATATCAAGTGGATCGATCGCGGCTATGTAGCGCTCCACCATCCGGGCGTGTTCAGTATTTCTCAGATGGCGCTCGGCGACCGGGTGCGGGCCACCGAACTCGGTCACGACGATCCGCCCCGAGAATGACCCGGGCAGTCTTGCGCGCAACGCCTCTACGTAAGCACCAAAGTCGTCCCACTGGTCGTAGAGGTGCGCGTCCACATAGTCGTAGTCTCAGCAATCTCACCGTCGTCAAATTGCTGCTGCTCCTGTGCCAGTTGGGACCGGATATTGTCTGCGGTGAGCACCGTGCCGTCTGAGTCCCACAGCCAGGCGACCGCTCCGTCGTCGCCTGGGATGATCCTATTGTTACCCAGGACGAGGTAATTCGTTACGACGTCGGAGTCTGGCACGCCGATTTCGTGGCAGACCCGTATCGGGTTCCCGTGATCGAGCTCGCGGCAGGCACGTACGTCTGAGCGCGGCGGGACCAGCCCCCAGAGCAACAGCGAGCAGAGTATTTGCCGAAGAGCAGGCCGCGTTCTCGGTGCCGCCCGCCGTGTTGAGTCTCGCGCTATCACGGCACGCCGCTTGACTCCCAACAGTTTAATATATAAACTGTTTATATATTTGACTAAAAGAGGGAAGATGGTTGACGTAAAGATAAACACCGAGTTCGACGC
>JAIVHN010000138.1 GCA_020201015.1 Spirochaeta sp.
ATCTTGTCATTGACTACAAACACCCTGAGGTTCTCCGTCGTTTCGTGACTGAGAAAGGCAAGATTCTGCCGCGCCGAATCACCGGAACCTCGGCAAAAAACCAACGTCGCCTTGTACGTGAAATCAAGCGGGCAAGAGCCATTGCGCTGTTGCCGATCGGTTAACCGATCAGGTTTATGCCGTTACGCTTTATGAAACATGAGAACCACATACTGCCGGTGCTTACCGGATTGCTATCGGCGCTGTTTTACCAGCTTGGGTTTGTTCTGTTTCTGTTTTTGGTACCACTCCAGGTGCTATTTGAGCGAAACGGCCAGCAAGCCTTTATACGGGCAGGTATCGTAGCCTGGGCATCGGTAACCGTGGTTCGGATGGTTGAGCTACGCCGAATAACTGAAGCGACAGGTGTGGGAGCGATAGCAGGTGTAGATATAGCCGTACCGGCTGTTTTTATCCTTGGGCTGTGGGTAATGAATAGTCGTCATCCATACATGCCTACAGCGGTATATAGATTGCTTCTTGCTGGTCTTTTAAGTGTGGTGATCTTTGTACCAGGTGCGCTCCTCTTGCTGTCACACGAGGGTGCCCGTACGCTCATGAGTGAGCAGTTTCGCTTGATGTATGAGAGCATTGTAAATGCAGGGGGTGGCGTAGCCGTTATCACCTTCGAAGAGTTCATGACTATGTCGACGAACTTTTTAGCGTCAAGTTTTGCTTTCATGTATATTGTGGTCCTGAGCTCAAACTGGGTGTTGGGCAAAGTAGTTGGAAGCAGTGGCGAACGGGTTCTGGTTATTCAGGCGTTGGAAAGCTTCCAGGTTCCCTTGCAATTGACCTGGCCAGCGCTTTTATCATGGGCAGGCATGCTGTTTTCAATATTGCTCCCGCTTGGAGCGGTGCGCTATATAGTTTGGAATGCCGGATTGACGGCACTTCTCCTGTACGGTGTACAGGGAATTGGCATAATTCGGCATGAGTTTGAAAGAAGGAATCTAATTCGTGGCCTACGTACACTAATTGTGGGCGGCATGGTGTTGAGCTTGATGATCCCAGGGCTCAATATCCTTGTTCTAATAGGGGTACCTTTGTTGGGTATCTCGGAACTATGGATCAACTATCATAGGTTTGAAGGAGTGGAACAACCATGAAGGTCATTCTACAGCAAGATGTGAATAATCTCGGAGAAGAGGGTGATGTAGTTGCCGTAGCAGCTGGTTACGGGCGCAATTATCTGCTGCCTCGTAAGTTGGCTGTAATGCATAGCACATCCAACTTAGCTCTGCTTGCAGCCCGTCGAACGGGAATCGAGAAGCGAAAAGAGCAGAAGCGGCAGGACGCCTTGAGTCTAAAGCAACGCCTCGAAAACGAAGAGTTGGTTATCAACATGAATGCCGGTGCTAACGGTAAGCTTTTTGGTTCGGTTACTTCAGCTACAATTGTGGAGGCGCTTGAAAAGATCGGCCTTTCTATTGAGAAAAAGCGCATTGAGGTCCCGGAGAACACAATCAAGACTACCGGGAATTTCACAGTACGCATTCGACTCTACGGAAATGAAGATGCCGACTTAACCGTTTCGGTACGCTCTGAGAGCAAGGCGGGCGAAGTTACCGGTGAAGCTAAGAAAGCGCCCTCACCAACGGGCAACGAGTCTGAATCTATCGCTGCGCCCGTTGCACCCGCTGCGCCCGTTGCACCCGCTGCGCCCGTTTCAGAAGAGGTAGCGCCAAACCCCGCGGTGCTCTTGGACCCTGACTGTCTCTCTCGTCTTCAACAAAGCCTAAGGCCGGAAGATTTCTACAGAGCTGCGCACCAGCGCGTATTTCAAGCCATTCACCTCCTCTCCGAAAAGGGAGAAGAGATTGACCTCATTACCCTTACTCACGCCCTTAAAGCGGCTGGGGATTTGGATCGGGTCGGTGGTGCCGGGTTTGTGTCTTCCCTTACGACGGCTGTACCCAGTTCCGCTAACGTAGAATACTACGCTAAGATCGTTCGGGAACTGAGTATCCGGCGGAGGCTACTTCGGATATCGCAGGAAATCATTCAAGAAGTTAATGATCCCGGGCAAGAGTCGCGCGCGGTTATTGAGTCCGCTGAAAAGCGTATCTTTGAGTTGACTGCCGAGAATTTAAGTCAGGGGTATCGAAAAGCTGGCGACATCATAAGTAGAACTGTTGAGTCTATTGAGCAGCTCTATCGGAACAAAGATAGTTACACAGGGGTACCATCCGGACTCGCGGCGCTCGACAGTATGCTATCCGGCTTTCAAGACTCAGAGTTCATTGTCATCGGCGCCCGCCCTTCTGTGGGAAAGACTGCATTTGCGTTGACGGTAGCTGCAAATGCCGCGATACGTTCCAAGATTCCGGTTGGATTTTTCACACTCGAGATGGCAGACCATCATCTTATGCAACGGTTGATAGCTAGCGAAGCGCGTATCTCCTCACAGACTATACGTACCGGCATGCTTCGCGCATCCGACTTCAAGAGTCTCACCGACGCTGCAGGGCTCATCTACGATGCGCCTCTCTGGATCAATGACACACCTAACATCTCGCTGCTAGACCTCAGGGCTCAAGCCAGGCGAATGCGCAGTCAGGAAGATGTAAAGATTATCTTTGTCGACTATCTTACCCTCGTTACTCCTGAGGACACGCGCATTCCTCGTCACGAACAAATAGCGGCAATTTCCCGATCTTTGAAAGCCTTGGCGCGAGAACTACAGATTCCTATTGTTGCGCTTTCGCAGGTAAGTCGGGATTCGGAGGGTAAACGCCCTACCTTGGCCAGCATTCGAGAGTCTGGTTCTATCGAGCAAGATGCCGATGTTGTGTTATTCTTACACCGGGAACGTGGTATTGAACACGAAAATACCGATGACATGAACTTGGTTGAGACAGAGCTGATTATTGCAAAACAACGGAATGGACCGGTTGGCACCGTGAAGATTGCCTTTGTTCCACGCTACACGCGCTTCGAGGCTTACGCAGAGCGTTCAATGTAGCGGCTGAGAACTCAAATACTCAAGTAGTTAAAGCGCGCGCTATGGAGGGTAGTAGAGTGAGTCTTATCGATCAATTTCGGATGGATGATTTAGTGAATGAATCGGAGCGATTGGTTTTAGATGAACTGGAGGCACAGCTGCAGGCTACCACTGATCCAAACCTGTGCGTATCTGCCGAGTGAGTACTTGATATGGCTGCATACGCGCTCAATGCGGTGCGTCCTATGTACAGGGTAAATCTAATGGGACGAATTTATGCCGGTGCCATCTCGGATGAGCGGCGGGCCGAGATAAAAAACGCCGTCGCTGGCGCAATCGAAAAAATTCGCTTGCATCCCCCTCAAGACTAGCGTCGGCGTTCATCTACCGGTTGATCGTGTGGTAGGGAATCGTGGTCAACGACGGGTAAGGGGAGTCGGAAGCGCGTCAAAGATGGCGGCGGTTGCACAGTCTGTGGATCGGGAGTAAGCGCGAGCCACTCACGGTCACGGAATAGATACAAGGTCAGCAGCTTCTGCTTTTGGCTTGCGGAGTAGAATGAGACGGCGCCGCTGCGGTGAACGGCATAAACCAGGTCACCATTGACTCCTATCTCTTGATAGAACTCTCCCTCGGCATCTAAAGAATGTCTATTTTGATTGTTCCACACCTGGATACGTCCAGACGCGGGCAGGAACCAGACGTCGTCGCTAGCGGGAACAGAGGCAAGTTGAGCAGTCCAGTCGGCACCTGGGCTGCGGTAGAGGTTCTCGTGTTGCGCGAATCCGGAACCGCTCCATCTATCTAAGCGGGTGTAAAGCTCTCCTGCTGAGCTTTGTTCTAGTCCGAGGGCGTAGAGCGAGCCCGTGTCATTGGAGAAGACGATATCTGTCGTGATAAACGCGGGGATCGATAGAGGTATTGTTTCCCCGGTGTCTGGATTTATATGGAGTAACGTTCGTCCAGAGCCAGCTGCAGAGTTTGTCCCGATTGAGAGTCCGTGTACCGGATGATACGCATAGGCGGAAATCTCGGGTGTACTATGGGTATACTCAATCTGGTCGGTACGAGGATTCCAAAGGAGAACCTGGTCAGCTGCTGTTTCAACAAGAATACGATTGTGCGTGACTTCAACGCCGAGAATATTGCTATCAAACTCATGGTTAAAGGGAGTGAGCTCGGTAGCGTGGCCGGTGGGTAGCTGATAGAGGAACGGTTGGAGGAGGTCAGTTCTCCGAAACCACAGCTTGTCGAGTAGAGCTCCGTGAATTGAGTAGCTTCCCTCTGTCGGTAGCCGGAGTGAGCTCTCCGAGAGAGTCCGTAACGATACCCCTAACTTTGATGCAGAGGCAGAACTCAGATCGGAGAACTGAAGAAACGTGTCATCGGACTGCAGATACAGAAAACCTGCGGAATAGGCAAGTCCATGAACTGCGAGCCTCCGATCTGCGGACAGTATGCGCGGATACCGGCTCCGAGCAAAGTAATAACTGAGCGTTCCATCCTCAGAAGCGATGAGGAGTTTGTCGTTGAAAAATTCGGACACCACGGGCGGACGGTTTAACTCGCGCACGAGGTTACGTCGTTCTTGCAAACGATTTTGGTGTATTTGCCACGTTCGATAGTAGAAACGGCCGTCTTGCCGATGAAGCACGCTTATGTCGGAGCTATCTTTGTTTATAGCTAGTGAGCGAATGTTGGGAATCGCTATTCGATTGAGTACGCTACCGCGAAGAATATCTACCAGTAAAATCTCAGAATCCTGTACAGCGACTGCCAGTCTGTTGTTCGGCAGGATATTCAGTCTCTCAAGGCGAGCTTCACCATGCACGGTTTGTAGTACACGTCCGTCTTGTATGTTGTAGTACGTAAAGCGTCCGTTACCGGGAGTGTAAGCCATAAGCGTAGTCTCTGATCCGGAAACTGTGAAGTCGCTGACGATACCGGTCCGTTGCACCCCGTGTTCAATTATTTCGCCAGTATCCGGCGACATCAAAACCACGCTGTCTCGGCTCTCAAATGTAGAGACCAAAAAGCTTCCCTTAGGTGAATAAGCAATGCTCAGCGGTTTTGCCTGCAGCTCGGTGCGAAATACGGAACTGCCGGTCTCCCAGTTCCATACCGAGAGAAGGGGGCGTGATGTGCCTGAGTTCTCAATAACTGCCGCGTGAGGAAGTTCGGGATGAAGAGCTAAGTGGGTCAATGCATATGGGGAAATGCTGTGCGCACGTACTAGTCTTGGAACATCCGTAGTCCATACCCGGATCGTGCCGTCCTCGCCTGCAGTTACAAGGCGGGCAAGGCCTGCAGAGTACTCGATTTCGTGAATCTCTCCCCAGTGACCAACGGCCGGATACAGTCGATAGCGCTCGTCCGATGCGTCGGCATTCTGTCCAATGATCAGCAAAATGATGAAAGTAACAAGAAGCATGAAGCGTTTCACCGGGGTTATCCTTTTGCCGTAGAAGGGTATTCTGCAAATCAGTAGTAATTCCGATCCTTTTTAGCGACCGGATAGAAAGAGTATATCGCTAAACAGGGCAAATCCAATCAAGGAAAGAATCAGAACTGTACCGACCATTTGGTATCTGTAGACTAGCTTGGGACTCAGTTCCTTGCGTACAATCAATTCGAAGAGGAATAACAAGATTTGACCGCCGTCCAGGGCGGGTATCGGTAACAGGTTCATAATAAACAAAGCAATACTTAAGAGACTCAAGAAGTTAAATAGCGCTACAACTCCGTCTAAAAACCCAACCGCAAAGCCCTCGGTCGCAACCTCACCGACAAGATAAGTGATACGTACCGGACCGGCAACGGCTTGTTGAAGGTCAACACCGCTGAACAGCAGAGCTAAGCTTCTTATATAAAGTTGCGTTGTCCGGAGAGTTTCCTCAAATCCACGTCCTACCGCACCTAAAGGACCAAGGTTGGGCGAGGGGAGTGACAGGCTTTGAAAGGCTACTCCAATCTCTCGATCGCCGTTGTCTCGTTCGGAGGGGGTTACGCGAAGTTCTTCGCGACCGCCGTCCTGACGCTGGACAAGTAGCTCCACCGGTCCACGGCCTTCATTTAGCACCTGGCTCAGGACTATAGAGTGTTCGACCTCTTGTCCATTTACAGCGAGGATACGATCTCCCGGTTGCAGGCCTGCGAGATGCGCTCCTGACCCGTCACGAACTGAACCCAATTTGACCCGCACCAGTTGACGAGTCAAGACGAGGCGTGACGGTGAGTTGCCGCTGTTGTCCGCGTCTTTCTACCTTGAGGCGCAACTCGGTGTTTGGCCGTGTGACAATGCTCTGCTGTATATCGCGATACGACTCAACGGGACTACCATCAATGGCCACGATTCGGTCGCCAGTCTCAAGGCCTGCCATATCGGCGGGCATTTCAGAAACCGTTTGGTCATATTCAGATACAAGAATAATACGGTTTTCGAAACTCTG
Source organism: Spirochaeta sp. (assembly GCA_020201015.1). Lineage (GTDB taxonomy): Bacteria > Spirochaetota > Spirochaetia > DSM-27196 > SLAA01 > SLAA01. Next base: position 6,433 of record JAIVHN010000138.1, read on the forward strand.
CACCGTGAAACCGACAAACCATACAATACTCAACACAAGAACCGAAAAAACTACGTTCATAAACGGGCCCGCCGCTACAACCAGAATGCGTTTCCAGGGTTGGGCCGCATAGAAGCTGCCGTGTTCCTTCGGAATTGTAGGTGAGTCTTGCTCTAACGCCGTTGAGAGCATTTCCTCACCACGCATTTTGCAGTAGCCACCAAAGGGGAACACCGATAATCGGTACTCGGTTTCACCCCATTGGCGACTTATGAGCTTACGTCCCCAGCCAATGGAAAAGGCTTCAACCCGAATTCCCACTGCTTTTGCGGCAGCCAGATGTCCAAGCTCATGAAAAAATACAACTATTCCTAGACCTATGAGGCCGATTACAACGTTGACCATATGGATTTCCTTATTTAACCGCGACCTTTAGAGAAATACAAAAAGATACAAGTAATAGAAAAGTGGTGCGGCAAAGATCACGGAGTCTGCGGAGTCAAGGAGGCCGCCCCGACCAGGAATCAACTGACCAGAGTCTTTTGTAAGCGACCCTCGTTTGAGTGCGGATTCGGCAAGGTCTCCTAAAATTGCAGCAGCGCCGACCGTAACGCCGAAAAATATGCGCGCGGGTAAGCCACCGGGAAACAAGCCCGGCCGCAACCATTCTGCGACTATTACTACCAGTGGAGACGTCAAAAAACCACCGGCAAAGCCGACAAGAGTTTTGTTTGGACTGACCGCCAGAACTTTACGGCTATGTCGCCCAAAGAGCATGCCGGTAGCGTAGGCCATGCTGTCGTTTAAAAAGACAATACAAAAAAAGGCGGCAAGGAGCTCAGTGGCTCGCGGCAGGGTAGTAATTCTCGTAGCAAACGAGATGAAGAAGCCAGGGTAGATGATGAGTGTCACCAAAGAAGTAATGTGTCCGACAACCTTGTCAAAATCCGCTTGGTTCTTACGTAATACTTGTGTAGCAAAAATTACTGAAATTGCCGTGATCAAAGTGAAAACCGGAGCTTCGGGCGGTAGAGCCTCGACAACTACCAGCCAGGTGACACCCGGCAGAAGCATTCCAATGAGCGCAGCCCGAAGCAGCTCACTCCGATAACCCTTTTGCTTCTTTTCGATAAGCAGCGACGCTTCAACAGTACATATAGCCGATGCAATAATCGCAACAAGGTTGAACCCAACGTGGTGCGGCTCGGCAAACAACACAACGACTCCAACAAGAAGCGGAAGACCTATAATAAACACAAGGAGTCGCTTGTGAATGTTTGTCATTTAGTTCCACCATAGTTGCGTTTTCGAGCTTTGAAGTCCGATATCGCCGCAATTAAGTCCGACCCTTCCCAGTCGGGCCAGAGCTTATCGGAGAAGTACAACTCAGAGTACGCCGACTGCCACAACAAAAAGTTACTGATTCGACGGTGCCCACCGCTACGAATAATAAGATCGGGGTCAGGAAAATTCGGCAGATCAAGATACTCGCGCAAGACTTCCTCCGTGGTCAACGGCTTGTCAATGTTGTCTTTGAGATACCTGTTAAAGGCTCGAATAATCTCGTTTCGTCCCCCGTAGTTAACAGCAATGTTCACTGCAATTCCATTATAC
>JAIVHN010000139.1 GCA_020201015.1 Spirochaeta sp.
GACCGAAACGGTGTTCGGTAGTTTATCCTATAGGATAGGGTGGATGACGGGATTTGAACCCGCGACAACCAGAACCACAATCTGGTGCTCTACCACTGAACTACATCCACCGTGTCTACAGACCGAGAAGATTGCATGAATCAGCGCTCTGTGTCAAGCGCTAGACTGGAAATGCGCGGGAGCGTTCCCCTGCCAGCTGCTCGTATGTTGGGCTGCCGACCATGGAGCAGATTGAGAGCGAGGACTCTTGGGAGCAGGCCCCCGGCGTCCCTCACGCTCGACGGACACGCAGTCGGAGAATTAAAATCACGCCGGTTCAACGTGGAAGAGACAATACTGAAGCGGCCAGGTGTGTTCGGTTTCACCAAGATGTTCATGCATGAGTGCTGACGTTTGTCGGTACTCATCCTCGCTCAACCCCTGCGCGCCGGTGAGCAGCGCCGCACCGTAGCTTTTGTCTTTCGCATCTGCCGGGTTCTGCGGGATCCAGTTTTGGATATCGGTGTGCGCTATCCGCCGTTTTTCATCCTGGCGCAGGGTGGTTTGTCCTCGAACGCAGAACTTGGCGGCTGTAAGAACCTGGTGAACAGCGGTACTTGTCCAGCCGTAGGCGCCGTGGTGCTCTCCGGAGTAAAACGATGCCTCCGCAGCCTGCAGGCGCCCAATGAGTGAGGCATCGGTCCGGTCTAAGTTGAGCCGCGCGGTAAGCAGCGCCGAAAGCTTGGGTACGGCGTCGGCTACCCGCTCCGCAGCAACGAGCTGGCCTCCCGGCGAAAGGAGGCCTCGCAGAGCAGTGAAGAAGCCAAGCCGGTCACCGGCATGTAGCCCCCCGTCACGCATCATGATCAGCTCATACCCTGCACCCTCGCTGTAGCCGAGCAGTCGCTCCTGCCAGTCTGTTTGCAGCGGCTCAATGTGTAGAGCCTCGGCCGGGTCATCTCCCACGTGTTTTTCTTTAAGCGCTATGAGTGATTCTGCGCGGGCAGTATCCTCACAGAGTCCAACGACCAGGCCCTCGGGGCAGCGTCGTGCCGCCTCGAACAAGAAGAGTTCCATGCCACGGCCCAGCACGAGCACACGTGCATGCCGCGCGGGTGCTGCCCATTCAAAGACCTTGTCACGAAGCTCACCATGCAGTCGGGAGCGTTGACCTTCTGCACGCCTAAGCCACTCGTCACGGCGCGAGGTGCGTGGTGCGGTGCTGAGAATCTCATCCTCTTCCTCGACGGCTGCCGAAAGCTGCAACTCTCGGCGTCTGTGCACCTCGCGCCTAATCTCGGACTCGCGGCCGGTGGCGGCTGGCTGGTAAAAAACACGTCCGCTCAGGCGGGTGGGCAGGTAGGCCTGCGCGACCCAGTGGTCACGGTAGGCATGCGGATACATGTAGCCTTCACCGTGTCCCAAGTGCTTACCGTCACGGTTTGGGTCGCGCAGGTGGCGCGGAACCTCGGCTTCCGCCTCCTTCTCCACTGTGGCGCGGGCGTCAAAGTAACCCATGGTCGAGTTGGACTTGGGCGCGGTTGCCAGGTAGAGTGCTGCCTGTGACAAATGAAACTGCCCCTCCGGCATTCCAACTCGGTCATAGGCGGCGCCGGCGGCGGCAACTACGACCAGTGCCTGTGGGTCGGCCATGCCAACATCCTCAGATGCTGCAATAAGCATCCGGCGCAGCAGAAAACGAGGATCTTCCCCTGCGGCAATCATGCGCGCCATCCAGTACAGGGCGGCATCTGGGTCCGAACCGCGGAGCGACTTAATGAAGGCACTAATGCTGTCAAAATGGTAGTCGCCTTCTTTGTCGTACAGCAGAGCTTTGCGTTGGATGCTGTCCTCGGCCACATCCATGGTAATGTGAATGTGCTCATTTTTTGGGGGAGGGAAGCGCTCGGGCGTGGTTTCAACCGCAAGCTCAATGGCCCCAAGCAAGGTGCGAGCATCGCCGTCGGCCACCTGAACCAGGTGATCCAGTGCTTTTGGGTCGATATCGACACGATAGGCCCCATAGCCACGCTTTATGTCCTGCAAAGCGGCTGCGGCTATCGCGTAGAGATCTGCATTACTGAGCTTTTTGAGGGTGAATACGCGGCTACGGGAAACTAAGGCACTGTTGACCTCGAAGTAGGGGTTTTCGGTAGTGGCACCAACTAGAATCACGGTGCCGCTTTCAACCCACGGCAGCAGCGCATCCTGCTGGGCTTTGTTCCAGCGATGCACCTCGTCCACAAAGAGAATGGTACGGCGCCCGTAGAGATTTTTGGCCTCGGATGCCTGCTCAATTTCATAGCGCAGCTCTTTTATGCCGGAAAGTACCGCGTTGAGCGCAACAAATCGTCCCCGAGTAGCACCCGCAATGATTTCTGCAATGGTTGTTTTTCCGGTGCCCGGCGGGCCTGACAGAATAAGGGAAGACACTCGGTCGGCGGATACAGCCCGACGCAAAAGACGCCCTGGGCCCAAAATATGATCTTGACCAACAAACTCATCGAGTGTTCGCGGGCGCATGCGTGCTGCCAGCGGTTGATCGGCCCCGTCCGTCCTGGCTGAGAATAGCGAGTCGCTCATGTGCGTACTGTATCACAACCTGGCGTTTCACAGAATTCCTGCTTTGCGGTTGGCCGCGCTTTGCGCTACACTTATGAGAACATGAACAGCATAACTCCACGAAAACAACATTCATCCCATGTTTTGAGGTATGTAGCCGTTGGGCTTTCAGCTCTCAGAGGAATAGCCCTTGTACTGCTTTTGCTGGTAACGGTACCTCGGATACTGCAGGCCGATGATACCGGCAACACTAGCAATGTAGAGGAGTTGCGAGCGGCGTATTTTGCCTTGGCTGCTGAGCAGCGTAC
>JAIVHN010000020.1 GCA_020201015.1 Spirochaeta sp.
AGCCAACATCGTGACACGGAACTATGATTCCAGAGGAGAAGATGCTATGAACTCTACCAAGAAAACCGGCGCTGAAGTGGTTGTTGATCTCGTTCAGCAGCAAGGGGTTGAGTATATGTTTGGTCTACCTGGTGGTGCGGCAATTCCCATTTTTGATGCGCTTGTCGACTCACCTATCGAGTTTATCTTAACTCGGCATGAACAAGGGGCCATTCATATGGCCGACGGCTTTGCCCGCGCTACCGGCAAAGCGGGAGTTGTACTCGTTACATCCGGCCCGGGTGCAACGAACACAGTCACGGGACTGCTTACCGCGCAGATGGACTCGGTACCGCTCGTCGTGTTATGTGGCCAGCAGACCACCTGGAATCTTGGACTTGATGCATTTCAAGAAGCTGATGTTTCCGGGATTTCGTTTCCAGTGGTTAAGCACTCGTATCTCGTCAAAGATCCCAATGATTTGGCACGTATAGTTCGTGAAGCATTCTATATTGCGGAATCTGGCCGACCTGGCCCGGTACTCATTGATCTTCCCAAAGATGTGACGAGTGCTTTAGTTGAACCTAATTATAACGAAGAGTTCCATCTTCCTGGTTACCATGTGCCGGTAGAAGGCGACCGAACTGCAATAGAGCATGCCGCAGAACTGCTTAACAAGGCAAAACGACCGGTCTTGCTTGTTGGTCATGGTTCTATGATATCTGGAGCTGAAAAAGCAGTTATGTTCCTTGCTGAGAAGATGCAAATTCCGGTAACCAGCACCCTGCTTGGCAAGGGTGGCTTCCCTGAAACTCATCCTTTAAGTGTGGGAATGTTAGGAATGCATGGAACAGCGTACGCTAATAAAACCGTTGCCGACTGTGACTGTATCATGTCTATTGGTTCGCGTTGGGACGACCGCATTATCGGGAACCCAGATAAGTTTTGTGTAGATGCCAAAAAGATTCATATCGATATCGACGCGGCAGAGTTCAACAAAGTCATCAACATGGACTGCGTTATACAAGGTGATGCTCGGCATGTGGTAGAGGAGCTTGCAGCCATTGCGCAGAAAGGTGATACGCGAGAATGGCTTGATCAAGTGCAACGCTGGAAGAAGCAGTATCCCTTGAAGTACCGCAAGTCCGGCAAGCTCAAGGCACAACATGTTATAGATGAGTTCTTTAAGCAGAGTGAAGGCAAAGCTTATGTAACGACAGATGTAGGACAGCATCAAATGTGGGCAGCCCAGTACTATCTCACCGACCAACGGTTCAAGTGGTTGTCATCCGGAGGTGCCGGTACCATGGGCGTTGGTTTTCCACACGCTATAGGAGTTCAGTTTGCCCATAGAGATGCAACCGTTATTGCTGTCGTGGGTGATGGCGGTTTTCAAATGACAATGGCTGAGCTATCAACAGCATTTGTTCACAAATTGCCTATTAAGATTGTCATTATCAACAACCGCTATCTCGGGATGGTACGACAGTGGCAGAGTCTCTTTTATGACAACCGTTTGTCAGGTGTTGATCTGGTAGGTAATCCGGACTTCGTTAAGCTGGCCGAGGCCTACGGCTGTAAAGGGTTTCGAGTACGCCGCAGCGCCGATGTGCGACGCATAACTGCTGCTGCGCTAGCCTACAATGACGGGCCTTGTATCATTGATGTAGAAGTCGAAAAAACGGATAATGTATTTCCCATGATTCCGGCTGGCGCAGCCTTGTCGGACATGATTCTGGAGCCTTCAGAGAAAAAGCTCGAAAAACCGGTAGGGAGCACCTAAAATGAATGCAAACGGAAGTAACGGCAGTAATGGAAGTAACGGCACGAACGGTACTCAGGCGGTGGTGGCTTTTGCTAACGAGCCCGCACGGCGGCACACCGAGAAAAAACACACAATTAGCCTATATGTGTCAAACAAGCCTGGTGTGCTTATACGTATCTCTTTAGTGTTTGCGCGCCGCGGTTACAATATCGACAGCTTGGTGGTGTCTGAGACAACTGATCCTACATTCTCAATGATGAATATTGTGGCTACCGGCGACCAAAAGGTGCTTCATCAGATCCTGAAGCAACTGAACAAATTGGTAGATGTTGTACATGCGACCGACCGCACGGACGACGATGTCCTGCAACGCGAGCTGGCGCTCATTAAAATTCACTGCGACCCCGAGGCACGTAAAGATGTGCTACAAATTGCACACGCTTTGGAGTGTGAGCCCTTGGATGTCAGCGAGAATTCGTTGATACTTCAGATCACCGGGGACTCGGAGCGCTTAGATAGCGCAAACCGTGTATTTGAGCGCTACGGTGTCCAGGAGATGATGCGCACCGGCAAACTGCTCATGGCGCGCGGTGATGAGACCACGGCATAAGACTTTTTTCGGAGGAAAATAGTACATAATGGGACGCAATTTATTCGACACCGTCTGGGATTTACACAAAGTTCGTACACTTGAGTCGGGTCAGGATCAGCTATTCATTGGGCTGCACATGATTCACGAGGTTACATCGCCACAAGCATTTCAAATGATTGAGGAACGAGGGCTCAAGGTTCTTCATCCCGAACGAACCTTTGCCACGGTAGATCATATAGTTCCAACTGCAAACCAGGAACGACCATTTCAAGACAAGCTGGCAGAGGAGATGATGCAGGCTATAGAGAACAACACCAAGAAACATGGTATCGAGTTCTTTGGGCTCAACACCGACAGACAAGGTATTGTTCACATTATTGGTCCGGAACTAGGTCTTACGCAGCCAGGTTTGACTATCGCGTGCGGTGACTCGCATACCTCCACCCATGGTGCTTTCGGAGCCATAGGTTTTGGCATCGGCACCTCGCAAATTCGTGATGTGCTTGCCACCCAGTGCTTAGCAATTAGTCGCCCTCGAGTTCGGAAAATTAATGTCACCGGCAGTTTGAAAAAAGGGGTGTACGCCAAGGATATTATCCTCAAGATCATTGCCGAGCTTGGCGTTAACGGAGGAATTGGGTATGCATACGAGTACGCCGGGGAAACGATTCGTGGATTAAGCATGGAAGAACGCATGACAATCTGCAATATGAGCATTGAAGGTGGCGCTCGGGTTGGGTACGTGAGTCCGGACGAAACCACTATCGAGTACGTGAAAGGGAGAACCTACGCACCGGCAGGGGACGAGTTTGAACGAGCGGCCGATTTCTGGCGCAGTATAGCAAGCGGGCCGGATGCCGAGTACGATGATGTGTTTGAGCTGGACGCTGACAAGCTGGAACCAATGGTCACCTGGGGGATTACTCCTGGTCAGGCTGTTGGAGTAAACGGTCGTCTTCCGCGAGTGTCAGAGCTGCCGGATGAGCATAAAGAAATTGCAGACAAGGCATATGCTCATATGGGATTCACTGAAGGACAAGCCATACAAGGTCAGGCCATAGATATTGCATTCCTTGGTTCGTGTACCAACGGACGTATCAGCGATCTCCGTGAAGCTGCCGAGTTTCTGAAAGGGAAAAAAGTAAGTTCAAGCGTCAAGGCATTTGTAGTTCCTGGATCAAAGCAAGTAGCTCGCCAGGCAGAAGCCGAAGGCCTCCCAAAGATCTTTACGGAAGCGGGTTTTGGTTGGCGCGGAGCCGGTTGTTCTATGTGCCTTGCAATGAACCCCGACAAACTTGAGGGGCGCCAGATCTGTGCCAGTTCGTCTAATCGCAACTTTGTGGGACGCCAAGGCTCACCAACGGGGAGAACCTTACTCATGAGTCCGGTTATGGTTGCGGCAGCTGCGGTTGCCGGTCAGGTCGTTGATGTTCGCCACGCCATATAAGACTAAAGAAGAGCAGGAGTAAATGCATGCCTGAGATACACATCAAGGTGAGTTCAGTTGAGGGGAAAGCGGTTACCATCCATGGTAACGATATAGATACAGATCAAATTATACCGGCACGTTTCATGAAGTGTGTAACTTTTGACGGTTTAGGTGAGTACGTGTTTCACGATGTGCGCTACGACGAGAACGGTAATCTGAAGGGACATCCGTTCGACGATGAGCGCTATGCGGATGCTGGGATCATGATTGTGAACAGTAATTTTGGTTGTGGATCCTCACGTGAGCACGCGCCACAGGCACTTGCGCGTTATGGTATTCGTGGCATAATTGGCGAGTCCTATGCTGAGATTTTTGCCGGTAATTGCACATCAATGGGTATACCGGCGGTCACGCTACCAGCAAGCGATATTAAGCAGCTTGTAGCGGCGGTCGAGAAAGATCCAGGGATGACTGTGAGAATCGATCTTGCAAACGGTGCCGTCATTGCGGGACCTAACCGTTATCATTTTGAGATTCCGGCGGCTTTCAAGAAATCGCTCATTGACGGTAGTTGGGACTCAACCGCGGTATTACTTGAAAACCTCGATGCTGTTGAAAGAACTGCTGCCTCACTCCCCTATCTCAACGGTTTCCGAAGGGCGGGTTGATTATGAGTGAGACATATAATCGCAACAGCCGCAAAATGACTGAAGGGCTTTCAAGAACAGCGAACCGCGCAATGCTACGTGGGGTGGGTTTTGAGGACAAAGATTTTTTGAAGCCCATTGTCGGCATAGCATCAGCGGGCAGTGATGTGTCACCCTGTAATGTTCACTTGGATGAACTTGCGGCGGTTGCACGAAAGCGCCTACGCGAACTTGATACCATGCCGCTCACCTTTCACACCTTTGTCGTCACAGACGGCATGGCCATGGGACATGAGGGCATGAAAGCCTCCCTTGTCAGTCGCGAAACCATGGCCGATGTTATTGAGCTAGATGCCCGCGGGCATGCCATGGATGCACTGCTCGGTATTGGCGGGTGCGACAAAACCATTCCGGGTACGGTCATGGGTATTATCCGCATGGATGTACCCGGAGTATTTGTCTATGGTGGAACTATCGCCGCTGGAAAGCATCAAGGGCAATCCGTCGATATTGTTTCGGCTTTTGAGGCCGTCGGCCAGTTTAGCTCCGGCAAGATATCCGATGAAGAGCGACATGCAATTGAGTGTGCCGCCTGCCCGGGAGCCGGAGCATGTGGTGGCATGTACACAGCCAACACAATGGCATCGGCAGTTGAGGCTTTGGGGCTCAGCGTACCGGGAAGCGCTTCAGTGCCCGCCATACATCCGAACCGTGACCAACTTCTGATTGACAGCGCCAACGCGCTTGTGGGCCTTATACAAGAGGGCCGCAGCATGAAGTCGTTACTGAGCCGCAAGTCCTTCGAGAACGCAATTCGCGTAGTGATGGCGCTTGGTGGCTCGACGAATGCCGTATTGCATCTCCTCGGCATTGCTCACGAAGCAGGGATAGAGCTGAGCATTGACGACTTTAACGCGTTCAGTGACACAACTCCCATTGTCTGCGACATGAAACCGGCCGGACGCTACGTAATGGAGGATCTCTACCGCGTGGGAGGCCTCGATGTAGTAATGAAGATGCTTTTAGATGCTGGCATGTTACACGGGGACTGCCCGACAGTGAATGGGAAAACCATTGCTGAGAACCTGGAAGGCGTGAACGTCAACCTTGAAGGGCAAGACGTTATCTTCCCCTTAAGCAATCCCGTGAAAAAGACCGGTCCAATTGTCATTCTGAAAGGTAACTTAGCGCAGGAAGGCGCAGTGCTTAAGACGTGCGGCCTTTCAGAGGTTGTGCACACCGGTCCGGCTCGCATCTTTGAGAATGAAGAAAGCGCGTTAGATGCAATTCTCAACGACGGCGTGAAGGCCGGTGACGTAGTCGTTATCCGCTATGAGGGCCCAAAGGGCGGTCCCGGCATGCGCGAAATGCTATCGCCGACCTCGGCTATTGCCGGGGTCGGCCTCTTACATGACGTAGCGCTTATTACCGACGGACGTTTCTCCGGCGGAAGCCACGGAATGGTGGTAGGTCATGTTGCTCCTGAGGCCCAGGTTGGTGGACCAATAGCCCTTATTCGAGAGGGTGAGATCATCACGATTGACAGTAATAAAAAGCTACTGGAGGTTGATGTACCGGAGTCCGAGCTGGCAAAGCGACGAGAGTCATGGCAGCCACGCGACACCGGATATCACAGCGGCGTATTGTACAAGTTCTCGCAGCTGGTGAGGTCAGCTGGTTTAGGCGCCGTTACGAGCTAAGCGTCGCGCCGCTTACCCAGATACCGGTGTTGACTTTTCCGGTACGATACCATAGTATCGGCCAAGTTCAGCACCGGTTTTGCTCCCTTTTACGTAGTTTCACGGGCGGTTAGCTCAGTTGGTTAGAGTACATGCTTGACATGCATGGGGTCGATGGTTCAAATCCATTACCGCCCATTTTAATTCGTTACAGGCCCAAAAAGAGCCGCTCATACGAGCGGCTCTTTTTGGCGTTGCACAGTCACTATACTATACGCTCACGTATACGCTCAGGCGTAACGGAACGACCTTAAATCAACGATACTACCTAAATCAAAAACTGCATGTGCTCAGTTGCGTTCACGAATTGCAACGTTAATCTCAATCTTGCCAAACGGAAGCTCCATTGGCACAATGAGTGCCTCCACGCCAGTATCGGCAATTTCCATGTTATCACCGGTAAAGATTGCAGGCGGAGTTAGGTCAAACTTAAACCCGAGATTATGGAGTTTTGTAACTGCCTGACCGGTGATCATGTTCGCCAGTTCGGTGATGGTTGCTTTACCCATGTCATTCAACTCTTCAATGGGCTCCATTTCCATGCTTTCCAACATGCCTGAGGCAATTTTTATTGCTGTGTCCTTGGACATATCAAACAGCACACGGCCTTCAACATCACCAGCAAGTCCAATAATGGCGGCAACTCCCAACACTGGCATTGATGTTGATTTCAGGTACAGCTCACCTCGCGTGATTTCAACAGACAATACTTCCTGAAGAACATTGTATGCCGACTCTACAAATGGATTGATATACTCAACTCGCATGTTAAAAACTCCTTCGAGGTTACGGCAATGATGCCTGGTGTTTACAGTCTACGATACGCATTGACAACCGACGTACCGACGTGTTGCCAATCTTGCGACTCCGGGACATGCTCATTCTGGCCGACAATCAGCAAGGCTCCAGTTGAGGTTTTCTGAGAAAACTCATTGAACACCGAAGCTTGCTGTTTTGGGTGAAGAAAACTCATTAAATCCCTGGCCACAATAATATCAATATCCGGCACCGTGCTTGTATGAGTTACATCATGATATTCAAAAAGTATAGCGTCCTTAATCTCGGACGAAAAAGAATACCCGTTCTTCGCTTCCACCAAATACGGCTCGTACAAGGTTGGAACTGCATCGGCACCGAAAACAAGATTAGGTGCCGTAGAGATGCTCAGTAAATCATTATCTCCTGCCCATATTTTCAGAATATGGCCTGGGTAGCGCATGCGCAGTACAGTTGCTAACGAGTAGGTCTCATATCCTTTCCCGCAACCGGGGTTCCATACGCTGATATTCTTGCTAACTTCTTCAGGCAATACCGCTTTAACAGCCTCAACATAATCTTCGCCCAAAAAGCGGTTAGAATATGGCGAAAAGAAGGTACGCATGAAATTATCCGCATCATCTTCGCCGGTGAGCTGTACATCTAAGCCCTGTTTCTTGCGCTCTGCCCGCCACTCCGAATAACGTCGGTGCAACCAAGAGTCCGCAATCCCGTCCGGGTAAAAGCCGCGGAAGGTACCCAAACCCTCACGGATAAATTCCAGATCCAATTCCTCTTCGTTCTTTCCGCTGGACTGCCCGTCCAAGCCCGGTATAGTTTGCTGTTTGAGCTCGTCGATGTTGTCGCTGGCGGCTGATGTCTCAGGAGCGACCACGGCAGACAAACTCTCTGCTTCCTCAGTTGTGGATTTTCCCTTGGCAAAAATGCGATCTACATCAAGGATAATGTATAGTCGACCATCTTTTTCCACTACCCCACTGATATACTGGATGTTCACATCCCCAAAGATAGGATGTGGTGGTTGTATGCGTGACGAAACAATTCCTACAACTTTGTCGATGGAGTCCACCACGACACCAATCATGAGCTCATCTAAGCGCAGTATGAGTCCGTCCTCTGCGCTGCCTTCTGGCTTGCGTTCCGCCGGAAGATTGAACATGACGCGAAGATCGATGATGGAAATGATATCACCACGCAGGTTGTAAACACCCGACACAAAAGGCGGCGCGTTGGGCACGTAGGTAAATGACGAGAACTTGGCAATTTCTTTGATCTTGAGGATGTCTATACCGTAGTCCTTTCCCGCAAGTGAGAAAGTAACCATTTTGTAGTCGACGGTTTCGATATCATCTTCTTCTTGCATTTGATGTTGATTTAGCCCGCCAACTCGCGTCTTGGCGCCAGGACGTTGCTCGGTCTCCTGGGATAAGGCCGCGGGATCGGAAGTAGTACTCATAGACCTTGCTCCATTTTTCGGATCATCGTATTTGTGTCTCACGACGTTTACGTTGCTCCAACTCATTCCTGAAGCCGAGTTCCAGTAGCTGACTTACATCTATAATAAGAGATACTGTACCATCTCCGGTTATATTGGCACCGGCTATTCCTGGTGAGTTAGTGAAGTGATCACGCAACGGTTTGATGACGACATCTTCCTCTCCGATTAAAGAGTCGACGATCAAGCCCATTTTTTTATCACCGCTTCCGACTATTACCACAAAGTAGTGTTCGTGATGTTCCTTAGTTGGGATTTTGAACAGGTGGCTCAGCCGCAACAAAGATATGACGTCGTCTCTTACGTTAAACACCTCGTAGTTATCCAGCATCTTAACTTCCGAAGGTTTAATCCTATGACTTTCAATAACTGAAGTAATAGGAATGACGTAGATTTCTTTGCCGACACGTACCAGTAGTCCCTGTATTATCGCAAGAGTCAAAGGAATTTTAATCGTGAACCGCGTCCCAACACCACGTTCACTCCAAACCGAAACCTCGCCGTTTAGTTTATCAATTTGTCGTTTAACTACATCGAGACCCACCCCTCGGCCGGACACGTTGCTTACTTTGGCTGCAGTAGAGAACCCCGGATGGAATATCAGATTAAAAGCCTCAATATCCGTGAGTGTCTTGCTAGGATGAATCAGACCGCGGTCAACCGCTTTAGCTTTAACCGCATCGACATCAATCCCATTACCGTCGTCGATAATCTCGATCAGGATCATGTTACCTTCGTTGCCAGCCTTCAGTGTCAACGAACCAGCATCGCTTTTGCCTGCCTCCCGTCGTTCTTCGGGTGTCTCAATACCGTGGTCTAATGAGTTGCGGACACAGTGCAGAAGCGGATCTAGAAGATCTTCAATTACAGATTTATCCAGCTCAGTATCTTCACCTTCGATCTTGAGATCGATCTTTTTCTTCAGTGATTTAGATAAATCTCGTATGAGGCGAGGAAAACGAGAAAATATCTGTGAGATAGGGACCATGCGGATTTGCATGACACCCTCTTGTAGCTCACCGGTGATGCGACCAAGATTCTGTGCGGTATTGCGATACTTAGCAATCGTACCTTTGAAACTACTTTGGAAAGGGTCGAACGTAGCATAAATCTCTTCATACCGAGTGGATATCTCGCGTCTTAAGTCTTTTATGGATGCACCGCTTGCAGCTTGTTCAAGATAGGTCGGCAAGGAGTCAAACAACTCTTTGAGCTGATCCCGCAAATGGGACTGATATCCTTGAAAATCAACAAGAGTCTCGGTGAACTTATTACTGAGCTGATTAAAGCTGGCCTTGGTTATGACGGTCTCGCTGACTAAGTTCAAAAGGTTGTCGATACGACGGCTATCGACTTTGAGTATAGAACCGTGTGTAGTACGACGAGCTTCTTCACGTATTCCGGATACCGCTGCGGCAACCTGTTCTTGATCAGGTTCGTCGTCACTCTTGGAACTACGCCCGCCGCTAGTCTTTGGAGTAGGTGCGTCGGTAGGCGCTACCTCGGCACTACCGCCCACTATGGATGTGGCAGCTACCGCAGGAGCCGTAGCTTCTATCGGAGCAGCGGGCTCTACCGGCGCAGCGGGCGCCTCTTCTGCATCCTGGACTTGATCGGGCACAGAGCTTCAAAGTCGGGGTTGGTTTTAAGGACAGTTCCAATTGAGCGTAGCGCGGCAAAGACCTGAATTCCACCAACCGTGTTCATGGGGTTGTCTTCATTAAAGGTGACACGAACTAAGAGTACCGGTGCCCCATCTTCAGCAGCTTCTTTCAACTCCAGGAATTCGTATTCCGAAAGGCCAGCCGCAGGTGCACCACCCGCAGCTCCCGAGGAAGACGATGTTTGCGTCGCAGGTGAATCTTTTGATGAAGCCACCGCTGCAGTTGGATTCTCTGGCATACCAGGGTCGCCGATATCACTTACTTGTATTTCCTTGAGAGAGTCTTTAACGGCAGAAATGTCCTCGGCGTATACGCTGCCTTCCCGACGCGTATGAATCATTTCTTTGATGATATCGATTGCCTGCAGAAGCACGTCAACAACGTCACCGTTCACAGTGGTTGTGCCGGAGCGAATTCCATCCAGCACGTCTTCGAGCAGATGCGTAAACTCGGTAAGCTCACCCATCTGCACAGTAGCCGATGCGCCCTTTAACGTATGGGCCGCCCGAAAAATTTCGTCGATTGCATCTGAGTTCTTTGTATCAGTTTCAAGAACAAGAATGTTGCTCTCGAGATTTTCAACCTGCATCTCAGCTTCAACGAAAAAATCACTTAGTAGCTCTTCGTTTTGGGGGTCAAGATAATCACTCATGCTTGCCCCCATACTTATACATACACCCCTTTAAGTCAAGAAGTTTTCCGTACGATAATGTCTATGTGTCCCGGTCACGTTGCTCGCAACTCTTTGCACTGTGGAGATTTCGAGCTACACTATCCGGAAAAAGGAAAAACCGAATGAGTTTACGAATAATGCGGTCGGCGCTTGCGTTGGCGGGGATAATGAGTTTCACCGTACCTGCCGATGCCGTTGAGGTCCCGGTAGATATGCCCGCTCCTCACCTCGAAATTCTAAGTTCGGCCTCCGTGATAGACGACGAACTCGTCCTTCGAGGAGCGGTCGATCTTGATTTTGAACTGAGCTTTCAATCCGGAGTCGATGCTGGCCTGCTTTTTCACGCAGATTCCAGCGACTTTCTGCGAGAGCCTGTACCGAACGTTACTACCGATCCGGCGCTCAATAATGATCCCGGGTACCAGCCGCTTTATCTTTCGGGCGTTTATATCGGCTCACGTTCGCTCTTCGAAACTCCGTTTGAGTTGCGATATTTTATAGGCGAGTCTGACACCTTTGGCAGCGGCCGGGAGTTCCCCTCCAGGTTCGATCTCAGCTATTTTGCCTCCGAGATGCGGGGCATGCGTTACTTTCAAGAGTCTGGAATTCCGGTGTATGACGGCTTGTACTCAATTTATGGGCACGGTTTACGACTGAGTACAGGCCAACTTCGCAAAAATACGGAGCTGCGAGCGTATGCCTACCACGACCCACGATTAGAGCAACAAAACAGGTACTCAAGTGACATTCGCTTACTCTACGGCTCATCTGGGCTGTCGATCGACAGCTTTCTTGGGGCAAGTTATCCATACGGCAACAGCGGGCGCTACCGAGCAGGAACAATGCTCTTTTTTAACAACGGGAGCATTGCACAGTTCTTTGCACAAATAGCACTCCCGGCATGGGAGCCAATGCAAAGCGTATCGGCCGAAGACCTATTTCTGCTTTTTGAGCCGCGTCTTTATCTCCGGCCGGTTTGGTTTGCATTGACCTTTTTTTGGCACCCTACTGTTTACGAGCAAGTAGCCACAGACGCAGAGGGCTATAGTGATATACAGTTGGAGGCCATGATAGGTCGCCTTAATCGCAACGGTCTTGCAGGTGGTATTCGTAACGGCTTCCGTTTTCGACCACGTGACCCCGAGGCTGAACAGTTGTCGGTGCGACTAACACCTTTCATTAAATCACGGGCGCCCGGCTATTCCTGGGAACTGGCGGTCGAGTCCCAGGTCTACCC
>JAIVHN010000140.1 GCA_020201015.1 Spirochaeta sp.
TGTCGGCCGGGCGCTGCCAGCGGTACTGCTGACTAGCTTCGTTATGGGGCTCACGCTCATTGTCGTTACTCGCATTGGCGCGGTGCAGCTGGGTACCCTTGCTTCTGGTGCGGCAGGTGTCACAACCATAACGCTATACTCGCGCCTATCCCGCTTCGGCAAGAACGCCGACGGCGCGGAGACACAGCAGGAGGGCGAGTCCAGTTCCCGGCATGCAATGGGACTGTTTACGGCCGCCTTCCCTTATATCTTCTTAGTCGTGGTGGTTTCGTTGTCACAGATTCCGGCGCTTAAGTCGGCGCTTGCAGGATATCGGCTGGCCTTTGCCTTTCCGGCAAGCAGCACCGCATTGGGATTCGAGGTGGCGCCGGTTACCGACTACGCAGCCATTCGGCTTTTTGCTCACCCGGCACCCTTTCTGGCCGCAGCGGCTATTTTAGGCGCACTGATCTACCGGCGTAAGACGACCTTTGATCTCAGCACCGTTCGGGCGGTAGCACGAGACAGTTATAAGCAGTGTTGGAATGCCACGCTCAGCATCGGACTTATGGTCATGATGGCCCTTGTTATGAACGACTCCGGTATGACCTCGGTGCTTGCCTCGGGAGTAGCAAACTTTTCCGGGCGCTTCTTCCCCTTGTTCTCACCACTTGTTGGTGTCCTTGGCAGCTTCATGACCGGCAGCAACACCAACTCCAACGTCTTGTTTGGCGCCTTTCAGGAACAGGTGGCGCTGCAGCTCGGCGTGAGCGCCGCAATTCTGGCCGCGGCACAGTCGGTGGGCGGTTCACTTGGCAGCGCTATTGCGCCCGCAAAGGCAATCATTGGTGCGGCAACCGTCGGCATAGCCGGGCAGGAAGGTGCAATTCTCAAGAACACCTTGCTGTACTGTCTGCTGAACGCCGCCATTGTGGGAATCATAGTGTTCTTGGTGGTGTAGCAGCAGTATATTTCCGAGAGCATGGACGCGTTTGCTCGGCTACGGCGGGCCCCATGCGGCAGCCGCCCGGTTGTTGAGCTGGGACAAAATCTGAAGCAGATCCGAGGAGAGAGACATATGCAACAACCAGATGAGTTATACGAGGTCCTACGTCACATATTTGCCGAACAGCGATATGGAATTTTGGCAACCAACGGCGAGCTGTATCCGCACACAACCATTGTGTGCTATGTACCGGCCGACAACCTATCCACGCTGCTTTTTGTCACACCACGCCCGAGCCGGAAGTTTCAATTCTTACTCGAACAGCCCCACGCGTCATTGTTTGTGGACAATCGCAGCGACGATCCAAAGGATTTACACGAGGCCTATGGCATAGAGGCACGCGGCACGGCCGTTCAAGTTGAGGATTCGCAGCGCGCCACGTATCGATCGGTGTATCTTGCCAAGTATCCGGAACTTGACTCCTTTGTAGATGCAGAGAGCAACGCCTTTTTCCGCCTTGCCGTGGAACGCTACGACATCGTTCATGACTTTCAGACGGTAATACAGCTGCAACCACCAGGTGCAACGCCTTCGGAGCGGCCGAAATGATCGACCTTGTCGACGTGCGGATTGCAGTGCAAGCCGGGCGCTTGAGCGCGGGTGCATTAGCGGCACGAGGGCAGTGAAGTCTTCGTAGATCAACGGCAGGGAATTATTACCGTGCCTCTCCAATAATCTTGAGGAACGCATCGTGCATGCCTGGCGCGGAGGCAACGACAGCAGGTGCGCCAATTGATAGCGGCCCGCCTTCGGCGTCACTGACCCTACCGCCGGCCTCCGTAACAATCAACATCCCGGCAGCGTAGTCCCACGGCTCAAGCTTTAACTCAAAGAAGCCGTCCAGCCGGCCAGCGGCCGTCCAGCATAGATCTAGTGCACAGGCACCAAAGCGCCGAATACCACGCAGCTTATAATCAAACAGAGCCTGTACCGTTCGCAGTGTGCGGCGTACGTACTCCCCACGCTCGTAGGCAAAACCAGTAGACACGATGGCACCCTCAATTTCATGGGCTCCGGAAACCTGAATAGCTTTATCGTTGAGAAACGCTCCGCCACCCCGCCGGGCAGTAAAGAGCTCGTCACGTGAGGGATCATATACCAGCCCAAACAATGGCACTCCGTGTGAGAGATACGCAATAGAGACACAAAAGAAGGGCAGGCCCTGGGCGTAGTTGTTGGTTCCATCAACCGGATCAACCACCCAGAGGTGTTCGGCCTGAAGTGCCACCTCGGCTGCTGGGGCTGGCGCGGCTGCTGGAGCTGCCGCGGCTGCCGGGGCTGCCGGGGCTGCCGCGGCGTCCGATGCTGCCTCGGCTGCTGGAGCTGCCGCGGCGTCCGATGCGGCCGCGGCGTCCGATGCGGCCTTGTCCTCCTCCTCTCCCAGAAACGAGTGCGTAGGGAAGGCGCCCCGAATGCAGTCGGCTATGGCCTGCTGTGCCTCTATGTCGGCCCGCGTAACCATGTTGTTACTTGAACCCTTCTCCTGGGGTGAGCTTGCATTCAGATAGCGCATGGCGATGGCGCCAGCGGTCTTGGCCGCATTTCGGGCGGTCGTCTCAACGAGCTGAAGAAAGTCCTCGGATGATTGTGTGGTTTCGTTCATGGGCCAATTCTACCGCGAGCCCTCCTGCCCTGCA
Source organism: Spirochaeta sp. (assembly GCA_020201015.1). Taxonomy (GTDB): domain Bacteria; phylum Spirochaetota; class Spirochaetia; order DSM-27196; family SLAA01; genus SLAA01. Next base: position 2,623 of record JAIVHN010000140.1, read on the forward strand.
AGCCGACCACGGCCTGCAAGCCGACCACGCAGGCAAGGCTGGCCATGTTGCGATGTACCATCATGTGTGGTAGCGTTAGCGTGGTGCGCTTGGCCGCGCGCCTCAAAACAGAAGGAGATTTTTCGTGGAAATACGACCTGGTAGAACTTATCCATACGGCGCAACATATGACGGAGCTGGCACAAACTTTGCCATTTTCTCGGAAGTGGAAATACGACCTGGTAGAACTTATCCATACGGCGCAACATATGACGGAGCTGGCACAAACTTTGCCATTTTCTCGGAACTTGCCGAGAAGGTTGAGTTGTGCCTTTTTGACGATCATGGCCGCGAAACCCGCGTTGAACTCCCCGAGGTCACCGGGCATTGTTGGCATGGGTACCTGCCAAGCATTGTTGTTGGACAAAGCTACGGCTACCGGGTGCATGGCCCCTGGGATCCGGCTAAGGGACATTTGTGCAACCCCAATAAGCTGCTCATAGACCCCTACGCCCGCTCAATTCAGGGCGATATTGTCTGGAACGACGCCATCTTCCCGCACAGTGGGCCGGACGGCGCCTGGAAGATGAACACCAAGGACAGCGCATCGTTTGTACCGAAATCGATCGTGACAAATCCTTTCTTTGACTGGACCGACGACGTAAAGCCCCGCACCCCGTGGAATGAGACGGTGATCTACGAGATGCACGCCAAGGGCTTTTCGGTTATTAATCCTGACATTCCGGCAGAACAGCGAGGAACCTATAGCGGTTTGTCGCACCCTGCCGCTATCGACTACCTCAAGAAACTCGGGGTGACCGCGGTGGAACTCATGCCGGTGCATCATTTTGTGCACGACGGCCATTTACAGGAAAAGGGCCTGCGTAACTACTGGGGCTACAACACCATTGGGTTTTTTGCGCCACACGCCGAGTACGCAGCACGGCAGGTTGCAGGCAGCCAGGTAGCAGAGTTTAAACAGATGGTGAAAACGCTGCACAATGCGGGCATCGAGGTCATTCTTGACGTGGTTTACAACCACACTGCCGAGGGCAACCACATGGGCCCAATGCTGTCGCTCAAAGGCATAGACAACACCGCATTCTACCGGGTAACCGAGGACGCCCACTACTACATGGACTATACCGGAACCGGCAACAGCCTGAATATGCAGCACCCCAATGTGTTGCAACTCATTATGGACTCACTGCGGTATTGGATACAAGAAATGCATGTAGATGGGTTCCGTTTTGACCTGGCGTCGACACTGGCGCGCGAGCTGCATGATGTAGAGTTTTGACCTGGCGTCGACACTGGCGCGCGAGCTGCATGATGTAGACCGCCTCTCTGCATTTTTCGACATTATTCAACAGGATCCAGTAATCAGTCGCGTGAAGCTCATAGCCGAGCCGTGGGATGTAGGTGACGGCGGGTATCAGGTAGGCAATTTCCCGGTAGGCTGGTCGGAGTGGAACGGAAAATACCGCGACTGCATCCGAGACTTTTGGCGCGGCACAGATCAGCAGCTTGGTGAGTTCGCATACCGCATGACCGGCAGTTCCGATCTCTACGAGAACACCGGACGCCGCCCCTATGCCAGCATTAATTTTGTGACGGCACATGACGGCTTCACGCTGGAAGATCTGGTCTCGTACAACGAGAAACACAACGAAGCCAATGGCGAGGACAACCAGGACGGCGAGTCGCACAACAGTTCCTGGAACTGTGGTGTGGAAGGCCCGACAGCCGAGTCCGAGGTTCTCTCACTCAGGTTCCGGCAGAAACGTAACTTTCTCACCACCCTGTTCCTTTCTCAAGGCGTGCCGATGTTGGTCTCCGGGGACGAGCTTGGACGCACACAAGGCGGCAACAACAACGGCTACTGCCAAGACAACGAAACCTCATGGGTCAACTGGGACGACATCGACCAGGAACTCTTAGGGTTCACACGCGGGCTCATTGAGTTCCGGCGCAAGCACCCGGTTTTTCGTCGTCGGCACTGGTTCCAGGGAAGAGCCGTGTATGGCAAAGGGCTGGAAGATCTCAACTGGTTCACGCCTGACGGACTGGAGATGGAGGACCAGTATTGGAACGAAGGCTTTGCTAAGTCTATTGGCATCTTCCTTAATGGAAAGGCATTTACCAGCCCAGATGAGCGGGGACTACGTATTACCGACGACTCGTTCTATCTTATTATTAATGCACATTACGAGGATCTGAATTTTGCACTTCCGGACAAAGTTTGGGGACGGCGCTGGAAAGAGATACTTTCCACTGAGCACGGCTTCTGTGAGGAGCGGAAGGTGTATGCTTCCGGCGATGAGCTGCTGGTGACGAGTCGGACAATCAAGGTGCTCAAGCGTGCCGAGTAGGCAATGCCGTGGAACCCACAGCACGTAAACAACAGGGAGTAGAAAAGTCAGATGCAACGAGTTAACTCAACGTATAGGCTCCAGCTGAATCCGGATTTCGACTTCGATGCGGCAGCAAAGGTCGCGCCATACCTTCGTGCTCTCGGTGTCAGCCACGTGTACTCGTCTCCGTACCTGCAGGCCGCACCTGGCAGCACTCACGGATACGATGTAGTAGATCATAGTCAAGTAAACGAGGACCTTGGGGGAGAAAAGGCTCACGAGTGGTTCTGTCGGGCGTTGGGAAAAAACAGCCTTGGGCAGGTGCTGGATATCGTCCCAAACCACATGGCAATCTCAGGCCCGGAGAACCGCTGGTGGTGGGATGTACTGGAGAACGGCCCTTCAAGCCGCTACGCTGTGTACTTTGATGTGGACTGGCAGTATAGCGAGACAGACAACCGGATACTCTTGCCGATCTTGGGAGACCACTTTGGGCGAGTTGTTGAGGCGCGTGAACTTCGCGTTGAACGACACGCCGGGAGCTTTACCGTTCGGTATTATGAAAACACCTTCCCGGTAGACCCGCGCAGCATGAAGCCGGTTTTTGAGCGTGCCGCTGACCACTCAGACTCGGCCGACTTGGCCTTTATTGCTGGCAGCCTCGATCACTTGCCACCACCCAGCTCAACAGACCGCGCAAGCCGACGGCGGCGACACCGTGACAAGGAGGTCCTGCGTGCGCAGCTTGACCGCCTCCTGGAGGAACAACCGGCGGTACGCAGGGCACTTGACGAGGAGCTTGAACGCGTCAATAACGATGCCGAACGGCTGACCGAGCTTCTTGACCGTCAGAACTACCGGCTCGCATTCTGGCGCATTGCGCGCAGTGACTTGGCATACCGGCGCTTTTTCGACATCAATGACCTGGTTGGTTTGCGGATGGAGGATGATGAGGTCTTCGAAGACACCCACTCTCTCATTACGCACTGGCTCCACGAGGGCGTCATCGACGGGCTGCGCGTGGACCATCCTGATGGCCTACGCGACCCTGAAGAGTACTTCAGACGTCTGCACGATGCCGCCCCCAATGCCTGGGTGGTCGGCGAGAAAATTCTGCATCCCGACGAACGCCTGCGGCAGGACTGGCCGGTGGCTGGCACCACCGGTTACGACTTTCTGAATGCTGCGCTTGGACTCTGTATAGAGCAGAAGAACGAGCCAGCCTTTGACAAGCTCTTCCGTCAAATTAGCGGCGAGGAGCGCAGCTATCACGAGATCCTCACCGAGAAAAAATATCTCATTATTCGAGAGTTACTTGGAAGTGACGTCAACCGTCTGGTTTCACTGCTGACCGAGATTTGTGGGCGCCATCGGCGCTACCGTGATTACTCCCGCGAGGAACTTCGACAAAGTTTAGTAGACCTGATTGTGGCATTTCCTGTCTATAGAAGCTATGTTCGTCCAGACGCTGGCACCGTTACCGAGGACGACGAACAGCTCCTTCGTCGCGTTGTGGAACAGGCGCAGAACACTCGTGAGGACTCGGACGAGGAGCTATTTGCCTTCCTCCTTCGCATGCTACTCCTTGAGATTGACGGAGAGCATGAGCACGAGTTTGTCGCCCGACTCCAGCAGATTACTGGGCCGGTCATGGCAAAAGCGGCCGAGGATACCGCATTCTACTGCTACACGCGTT
>JAIVHN010000141.1 GCA_020201015.1 Spirochaeta sp.
GTCTGTAGACACGGTGGATGTAGTTCAGTGGTAGAGCACCAGATTGTGGTTCTGGTTGTCGCGGGTTCAAATCCCGTCATCCACCCTATCCTATAGGATAAACTACCGAACACCGTTTCGGTCGCGGGCGCCCGTAGCTCAGCTGGATAGAGCGTCGGACTTCGAATCCGCAGGTCACAGGTTCGAATCCTGTCGGGCGTATAAAGATACGGCAAGTCCCCCAATAACTTGTCTATCTGTAAAGAAATGGGCCGTTAGCTCAGCTGGTAGAGCAGCAGACTCTTAATCTGCGGGTCGAAGGTTCGAACCCTTCACGGCTCAGTTGCACCAAATTGGGAACAAAACGACCAAGGCGGTGGGCTGCCCCACCACAAGGTGGAACCCTATTTGTCGCCCACCGGACGATGAATAGAGTGAAAAAAGGCTATTGACGCGGAGCGCGGCTTCGGGTAATATCCGGCGAGAGTGGTGAAATTGGTAGACACGCTAGATTTAGGATCTAGTGCCTTCGGGTTTAAGGGTTCGAGTCCCTTCTCTCGCACTCTCACTGCCAAGAAATCGTCGGCCTAGTTTGGTTGATTCAGGCGGGAGTAGCTCAGTGGTAGAGCTCCACCTTGCCAAGGTGGATGTCGCGGGTTCAAATCCCGTCTCCCGCTCTCACGAGACATGTGGCGATCCGGGGTACCGGATCGCCATTTTTTTTATCTACACTCAGTGGATTCGGAAGGAGCTTATGGTTACCGATAAAAAAGTCGAACGACTTGAGAACGCGAGCGTGAAGCTTACAATTACCCTCGACAAAGACTCCGTGAAGAAGGAATACGACGACACGGTCCGTCATTATAGCAAGTCCGCCCAGGTAAAGGGCTTCCGTAAAGGCAAAGTACCTCTTGAGGTTATGGAACGCAAGTTTGGGCCAAGTTTGCGTGCCGAGGCATTGCAAAAGCTGCTTGAGAGCGGGCTCAAAGAAGTCTTGGAAGAAATTGAGGAACAGCCCCTACCCTACGCCCAGCCAACCCTTACCGATGAAGATATCGACCTAAAACCCGAGGAAGATCTTACCTTTAGTGTTCAGTATGACGTGTTTCCTACCGTTGAACCCGGCGAGTACACCGGTCTGGAGGTCGAAGAGCCGGAAGTAGAGGTGAGTGATGAAGACCTCGACCGGGAGCTTAAGGCTATTCAAGAACAGAATGCAATGGTGCAGGAAGTTGAGGATACACCGGTTGAGAAAGACCATATCGTCACAATAGACTTCTGGGAAGTAGATGCCGAAGGAAACCCGGTACCTGACAGTGAGCGGCAAGACTTTGTCTTCACTGTAGGTAGCGGTTATAACTTCTATAACGTCGACGAGGACGTGATTGGCATGAAACCAGGCGAAGAAAAAACAGTCAACAAAGAATATGCCGAGGACTACTCCTTCAAGGAAATTGCCGGTACCACAAAGACAGTGCAGCTTCGCCTTAAGACGGTGAAGAAGCGAGACATGCCCGAGCTGGATGATGAACTAGCGCAGGACGTGAGCGATAAATACAAAACTCTGCAAGATCTTAAGGACGATATTCGCAAACGGATGGTTGATACCGCGGAGGCTCGCGTCCGCGAGGCCAAGTCCAATAACTTGGTGAAAAAAATTGTAGAAGGTGCCACCTTAGATGTGCCGGAGTCCATGGTTCGCACGGAACTATCCCAGTTTTGGCAGGACTTCATTCGCCAAACGGGCTCGACTGAAGAAAACGTCTTGAAGATGCTGAGCATGCAGGGCAAGTCACCGGACAACCTTTTTGAGGAATGGCGACCAAACGCTGTCGAGCGCCTTAAAGGACGCCTTGTACTTGGCAAGATCATGGAAGCCGAGGGAATTGAGGTCACCGACGAGGAGCTTGAAGCAAGCATTCGTGAGCGTGCCGAGGAAAGCGGCATGGAGCTGGAAGAGTTCAAGGGTTACCTTGAGCAGCAAAACATGACCGAGTATCTACGCGACCAGCTGCGCGAAACGAAGCTGTTCGACCAGCTTTTTGAGAAGTCGAAAATCGTCAAGGGTGAGAAAGTGAAATTCCTGGACTTGATGCAACGAAAGTCGTAAATTTCGGGAAAGAATCACTACTAGCGAACACAAGGTTGTCCGAATGCAAGAACAAATGAACACAATGGTACCGATCGTCGTTGAACAAACCGGCGCAGGCGAACGGTCTTACGACATATTCTCGCGCCTGCTAAAAGACCGCATAGTCTTTTTGGACGGAGAAATTCACGACGTCACCGCCGACCTAGTTGTAGCACAGTTGCTATTTTTAGAGTCGGTTGATCCTGACAAAGATATCAATCTCTACATCAATAGTCCCGGCGGTTCGGTAACCGCAGGACTCGCAATCTACGACACTATGCAGATCATTAAGCCCGCGGTGCAGACCATCTGTTTGGGCCAGGCGGCATCAATGGGCGCTGTACTACTTGCTGGCGGTCAGGCAGGTAAACGCTATGCCCTACCTTCTTCGCGCATTCTTATACATCAACCATGGGGTGGTGTTCGAGGACAGGCAAGCGATATCGGCATTCAGGCACGAGAAATGGTCAGGCTCAAAAAAATGCTCATTAAATATTTTGCCAACCATACCGGCAAATCTTTGGAGCAGGTAGAGACTGATATGGAACGTGATTTCTTTCTGTCCGCTGAAGAAAGCGTGACCTACGGTGTCGTAGATGAAGTACTAACCCGAGGAACCCATGAGCAAAAACAAAACTGAGAATGAAAAGAACTGCTCCTTCTGTGGCAAAAGTTCCGACTTTGCCCGCCGGCTTATTGCCGGGCCTGGAGTATAT
>JAIVHN010000142.1 GCA_020201015.1 Spirochaeta sp.
GCGCACCGAGCGTGAGCCCACGAGCACCCGCGCCTCGCGCAGATCCTCGCCGAGCGGGACATCATCTACATATACGGCGTAGGTGCCCGGGCTACCGGCGTTCTGCAGTCTCAGGCTTGCAAAGCGAATAAGCTCGCCGCTGAAACTCTCAAGCAGCGAGATTGCCGCCTCATCTGCGGCATCAAAAAGGTCAAAGACTGAGTCCACCGCGTCGTCATGCCGACTGGTGATCTGGTTCTCGGCCCGTGAGTAGACCGAGAGGTCAAGCACAATGCTGCCGTCACTGTCTTCCACCGCGCCAAAGACGATAAAGTCTAAGTTACGCAGGCCAGCCTGTGTTGGAGGTGTGCCACCGGTGTAGCTGAACTCGCCGACCCTGCTCACTTCGTAGCGGTCAAGCAGTCTGAGCGTGAGATCTATAGTGGAGGAGATAGAGTCTGCAGCCGCCTCAACACGCGGATCTGCGGCCGTCTCAAAGCTTGCAATTCCCACATTCGGGCGGGAACTCTGTGCCTCACCAGGAAGCGCAGCCACCAATGTGAACAGAAGCAGCAGCACGCCGGGGGCCAAGGCCCCATGTCTAGATATCGATCTCATTTCTTCCTCCGGCTATCACATTGGTATGTGTACAACGTGAAGGCAGTATAGTGTGACCTGCACAACAAAATATAGAGCGCTATCTACCTTATGCCGGGCTTTGGTGGGTTATTCGACGTGATTCTCCATGGCTCGATGTTGGCGCATGAGTGCGGTGTGGAGGGCCTCGTGCCGCGCAATTCGTGTCATCAGGTGCTTGTCAATGAGTTGCCAGCGCTTGGCAAATATGTGAGATGCTAACTGAGTTATCGTAGCAACAGCGCCGCAACGGTGGTAAAATGCGCTCAGGAGTTTTTGAATGAGCGATAGAATGCAGCTATTAAGCTTACAACAGTTATTAGCCCGAATGCTTGAAGAATACCGTGCGCATGCATCGGTCTTTGGGCTTCATAAAGATATTTGGTACCGCAAGCAGGATTCTCGAAACATCTCGATCATGCGCGAGCAGTGTGATCTGCCCCTTGGTCCGGCGGCCGGGCCACATACGCAGCTTGCGCAGAACATTGTGAGTGCCTACCTCAGTGGAAGCCGGTTTATCGAGCTCAAGACGGTTCAAATTCTGGACGCGCTTGAGATAGAAAAGCCCTGTATCGATGCCGCCGATGAGGCCTACAACACCGAGTGGTCTACCGAGTTGAGCCTTGAAAAGGCCTGGCAGGAGTACGCCAAGGCCTGGATAGCGCTCCACGTGGTTGAGGAACTCTGGGATCTGGGCGCGGAGCCGGGCAGGCGTTCCTTCATTTTTAACATGAGTGTTGGTTACAACCTTGAGGGCATTAAAAACGAGCGCATGCAGCAGTTCATTGACCGCATGATTGCCCCCGGCAATGAGCCCTTGTTTCAGACCTGGATCCGGGAACTCGAGACCGCGATGCCGGTGCTCCTTGCCGGGAGCGGCCTGGAGCACAAACAAGATGCGGTAGTTGCTGCATGTCGTCGGGCCGCGGCGCCCATGTGTAGCAGCGTAACGCTCTCCACCATGCACGGCTGTCCTCCGGCCGAGATCGAGTCTATTTGTCGCTATATGCTCACCGAGAAAAAGCTTGATACCTACGTCAAGCTCAATCCAACCTTGCTTGGTTTCGACACGGTCCGCACAATCCTGGACGATCTTGGCTACGACTACGTGGAACTTGACACCCAAGGTTTTGCGCATGATCTCACGTATGAGGATGCGTGCGGAATTCTTAAGCGTTTGCAGGAGACCGCGCGCGGGGTGGGGCGTGGTTTTGGTGTGAAGCTTACCAACACCCTTGCGGTGAACAACAACCGGGGGCGGCTGCCGGGAGAGCAGATGTATCTCTCGGGACGTGCCCTCTATCCCTTGGCGGTGAATGTGGCGGCCAAGATTGCGGCCGAGTTTAAGGGCGAACTACCCATTTCTTACTGCGGCGGCATTAGCGTTCATAACGCGGCGGCGGTGTTCAAGACCGGAATCAGGCCCCTAACGCTGTGTACCGTGCTGCTTAAGCCCGGCGGTTATGCACGACAGCTGCAGATGGCCCGCGAGCTTGAGTCGGTGGCCGAGTGGGGTACTGCTGGCGTGGCCGGTGCGACAGCCGCCGCCAGCCACGGCGGGGCGCTCATAGATGTAGCAGCGTTGACCCACCTCGCCGAGCAGGCCCGCACCGACCGCAGCTCGCACAAAGACTTTCGTGGCACCGACGCGGTTCGAGTCCCCGGCCAACTTCCGGTGCAGGACTGTTACAAAGCGCCGTGTGTGAGCGCTTGTCCTATTGGACAGCATGTGCCGGAGTACATTCGCTTGGTCGGTGACTATGAAGGCTGTGTCAACATCCGTGAGCTCAAGAAGATTGCAGTTGAAGCCGGCGGAAGTGAGTACCGCGCGGGGTGGAAGCGGCCCGAGCCTACGCGTGGTCTTACGTGCGCGGTGATAGGGGCCGGGCCCGCGGGGTTGTCGGCAGCGTACTTTCTGGCTCGCGAGGGCTGTGAGGTAACGGTTTTTGAACGAGAGGCTAGCGCGGGAGGGGTTATTCGCAACGTCATTCCCGAGTTTCGGCTTCCGGTTGAGGCTATAGAGCAAGACATTGAGTTCATAGCCGAGCATGGGGTGGAGTTTGTGTTTGGCGCCGACCGGAACCTGAGCGCGGCAGGACTGCGCGAACAAGGTTTTGGCCCTATTCTGGTGGCCATAGGCGCCGAGAAGGAGAACCCCTTACGGCTTGCGGGAGACCGCTCGCGGGTTGTGCGTTCGCTGGATTTTCTCTGGGATTTCCGCGGCAACGCCACCAAGGTTGAGGTTGGGCCGCGAGTGGTCGTGGTTGGGGGTGGGAACACCGCTATGGACGCAGCCCGGGCGGCAACAACTCTGCCGGGGGTAGAAGAGGTGTGTGTTCTCTACCGCCGTACCGAGGCCCAGATGCCGGCAGACCGCGAAGAATATGACAACGCGGTAGCCGACGGGGTGAAGTTCAGTTTTTTGCGAAACCCCGAGCAACTGACGGAAGACGGCGGTCTTTCGGTGAGAGTCATGGAACTTGGTGAGCCGGATGCATCCGGCCGCCGCCGGCCGCTTGCTACCGACACAACAGAGAGTATGGGGGCCGACACCGTCATTGCGGCAATTGGTGAACGAGTGGACAGTGAGATGCTCAAACGTTTCGGCATACCGCTCAACGAGGACGACGGGGTAACGACCAATCCCGTCACCCACGCGACCGAGCAGGACGGCATCTATCTTATAGGCGACGCCCTAACCGGGCCCTCCACCGTGGTGCAGTGCATTGCCGCCGCCCGCACGGCTGCCGACGCTGTTCTTCGCACGCACGATCCCGACTGGAAACGCACCGAGAAACTCCCGCCAGCCAACCTGCAGGTGCGCTTGCCACAGATCACGCGGCGGAAGATAGAAATGGTCGCACAGCCGAACCCCCACAGCTATACCGACCCGGCGGCCTTTGCCGCAACCGAGTACAGCCGCTGCCTTGAGTGCAGCTATGTCTGTAACAAGTGTGTAGAAGTATGTCCCAACCGGGCCAATATCGCCGTACCGACCGCATCCGAGGATCTTTTCCAGGATCCGTTTCAGATTGTGCACATAGATGCCTACTGCAATGAATGCGGCAACTGCGCGCAGTTTTGTCCCTGGGAGGAGGGTGCGCCGTATCTGGATAAGCCGACCATCTTCAGCTCGCGCGCCGAGTTTGAAAGCAGCAGCAACGATGGTTGGCTCGTAGAGGCGGACGGGGTTACGACTCGTATAACCGAGCCCTCCACAGCTGGTCCGATCCCCGCAAACCCCGACCGTGCGGCGCAGTTTGAACGGCTCTTTGCACTGCTGAACGGTGACCAACCACAACTTTTTAGTGAACTGGAGGATATGCGATGATACTCATTAAAAATGCCACCGCTCTGGAGTTTGACCCGCCGCGCATCCGCAAGAATATAGATATTCTCATAGATGGCGCGACAATCAAGGCGGTCGGCCCTAACCTGGGTGCGGACCCGAGCCTATCCTCGGGAGCTAAGCCGGACAAAGTCGAAGCTAAGCCGGACAAAGTCATAGATGCCAGCGGTCGGTTGGTATACCCAGGTATAGTCTGCAGTCACAATCACTATTACTCCGGTTTAGCGCGCGGCATAATGGCCAATATCGGGCCTACACCAGACTTCATGAGCATTCTCAAGAATCTTTGGTGGCGCATGGACCGGGCAATAGATGAGCCAAGCCTGCGAGCCTCAGCATTGGTCTGCAACCTCGACGCAATTCGGGCCGGTACCACTACAGTTATTGACCATCATGCGAGTCCGAACTTCATTGACGGATCCTTAGATGTTCTTAAACAGGCCTTCGAACAGGTAGGAATTCGCGGTGCAAGCTGCTACGAGGTCACCGACAGACATGGCCGAAAGGATATGCTTGCCGGTGTGCAGGAGAATATTCGGTTTGCCGAAGCCCTTGATGCAGAGAAGGCAGCTGGTACATACCGTGGTCTCTTTGAGTGCCACATAGGCGGGCACGCGCCCTGCACCGTGCCGGATGAAGGACTGGAGGCAATCTCGGCAGCCATGAAGTCCACCGGTCGTGGGCTGCACCTGCACGTGGCCGAAGATGCATACGATGTAAGTCACTCGCACGTCACCTATACTGAAGACATTGCCCAGCGGCTGGACAGGTTTGGGCTCTTGGGGCCGCGCAGCATTCTGGTACACGCGGTACATCTGAGCTCCGCCGAGGCCGAGCTCATAAACGAACGCGATACATTCTTGGTACACAACGCGCGTAGCAACATGAACAACCATGTTGGTTACAACACGCGGCTTCCGGAGTACAAAAACCTGGCAATTGGTAGCGACGGTATGGGCGGTGACATGTTTACCGAGCTCAAGCATGCGTATTTCAAGCACAAAGATGCTGGCGGCCCGTGGTGGCCGGGTGATTTTCTCAAGGCCCTGGCTGCAGGGAACCAAATACTCGAACACAACTTTGGAGGCAAGTACGGCTTGTTGGAGCC
>JAIVHN010000301.1 GCA_020201015.1 Spirochaeta sp.
ACCTAAATCCTGAAGGTAGTCAAGCTTTTCAGTAAGTCCTTTAAAGTCACCCATTCCATCGCCGTTGCTGTCCAAGAATGAGCGTACGTGCAGCTCGTAGATTACGGCATCTTTATACCATTGGCTGACGTCTTCCTGAGATTGGCTCACGTGTATACCCCTTTTGCCGCTTCAATGAGCGTCTTTTTCATCTGTTCATTACCCGGTCAATCATCCGCACCGGTCAATCACTGAGTTCCGAAGGCACCACCACCCGAAACACATGGGCCGGATTCGCTTTCGGGTCTAATTCAACATAGTTCCAGCCGGGCTGCCACCGATAACCGTTATCCGTGAGCAGATCGTACACCAAAAAATGTGACTCCGAATCAAGCCCGAATGTACGAGGATCAAACTCTATCCAACCCGACTGCTGGTACTGAAAGTCAAAGTTCACAATCACCAAGACAAGATTGGCTCCATGCTCGTGAAACTTACTGTAGGCCAGCAACAACTCGTTATCAGTTTGGTGAAACCGGAGTCCCGTAGTTCTCTGCAGCGCCGGATTATCCCGACGAAACTGATTAACCGCCGTTACGTAGGGAGCAATGCTACGTGAATCATCCAAGTTCCAGTGTCTGACCTCATACTTCTCCGAGTTCAGATACTCTTCGCTGCCCGCCTCGCGTGGCGTATTCACGCACAACTCATAAGTCGGGCCGTAAATACCGTAGTTGCTGCTCAGCGTTGCCGCCAGCACAAGACGAGCCTTAAACGCTGGCACACCACCATTCTGGAGATCCTCATGAAGGATATCCGGAGTATTCGGCCAGAAGTTGGGACGAAAGTACTCAACAAGCTCGGTTGTTGTGAGCTCAGTAAGATACTCCTGAAGCTCAGCTGCCGTGTTGCGCCACGTAAAGTACGTATACGAGTAAGTGTACCCTACCTTAGCGAGATGCTGCATCACCTTAGGGCGGGTAAAGGCCTCGGCCAGAAACAACACCTCGGGGTGTTCTTTCCGGATCTCAGCAATAACCCAGTGCCAGAAACCAAATGCTTTGGTGTGGGGATTATCAACACGGAAGATCTTTACCCCAAGATTGATCCAGTAGAGAAAAACCCCCAGCAAGGCTTGCCACAGTTCCTGCCAATCACTGCTCTCGAAGTTCAGCGGATAAATGTCTTGGTACTTCTTTGGAGGATTCTCCGCATACTGCACGCTGCCGTCCGGACGGATAATAAACCACTCGGGGTGTTCCTCTACCCAGGGATGATCCGGTGAGCACTGGAAGGCAATGTCCAGTGCAACTTCCATCTTGTACTGCCTTGCTGCCTTCACAAGCGCTTGGAAGTCATCTTCGTCACCCAGTTGCGGTTCAATAGCAGTATGGCCACCTTTAGCTGAACCAATTGCCCACGGAGAACCGGGATCCTTCGGAGATGGGCTTAGGCTATTGTTCGGCCCCTTGCGGAAGGTGTTCCCAACTGGATGTATCGGTGGAAGATACAGGACATCAAAACCCATACCTGCAACATACGGGAGACGCGAAATACAGTCACGAAAGGTTCCGTGCTTCCCCGGCTGCTCGGCGGTCGAGCGCGGAAAAAGCTCGTACCAGGCACTGAAGCCAGCACGCTCCCGATCAACCCACAGTGGTAGCACCCGTGCATACACGGTTTCTCGTGACCGGTCGGGATACTTCTCAACCAGCTCGAAGAGACTTTCAGATAGCACCATCCCGAGTTTGTCGGGGTATTCAAAACCCGGAGAGCCAAGCTTACGCCCAAACTCGCTGAGCTTCGCAGCGTCTTTTCCCTTGGCCCGCTCGGCGGTTGCAAGCACCAGATCTGCGGCTACCAAAAGCTCAATTGAGACATCCTGCTCCGCAGCAATTTTCTTTTCCAAGCCGCTGCGGAGACCGGCAAAATGGTCAACCCAGGCGCGTACAGTGTACTCCCAGGGTCCAATCTCATCCAGCAGGAAAGACGCGCGCCGAAGATCGTTTCCAAGATCCTCCATCTCGACCTCGGTCCATCGCTTGTCGCGAGCTCTACGATAGGCCGCCATGCAGCGTACGACGTCGTGACCGTCGCAGAAAACATCGGCTTCAACTACAAAGTGATCTCCAACAACACGTTTCGCCGCATAGGCACCTGCGTCGATATCTGGCCGTACTGCGGAGACCACAACCCGGAACATTCCGTCTTTTGGTAGGTTCATTATACATTAGAGGTAGCAAATTTCGGCACTTCCCGCAAGTCGACACACAACATCCATATAGATATTCGCACGTGAATCATATTGACTCACGAGCACGAGTGGGATCTTGGCCCTCTGTGTCGAAATGATTACATAGCGCTCCTGATACGCAGGCACGCTTATTAGCTTTAAATCTCTTAAATCATTACAGTATCGAAGTACTACCGCCGTGAAAGCAAGGTTGAGGCCGAACTGAAGGACGGCGTCATGAGTATTCACCTACCTAAGCGTAAGGAGCTCAAGCCCAAGCAAATTGCCATCTCGGTGAAATAGGATCGGCATTCCAATGAACCTGTTCCCATGGACGTGTCCTGCGGTCGCCCCTATGGGCGACCCTTTCTTTGCTTAGATGTTGAACTCCGCCGCTTCTTACCAAGCACGGCTCGCTTCCACCGGCCATGGCCAACGAGATTCCGGCACTTATCACACGGAGTTACGCCAGTCCATGAATTGCTTTACAGTAGCTTCCATAAGCTTAGACATCTACGCCTGATTTTTTAGTTGGCAATATTTTTGGTCTACACAGAGGCGTGTTTCCAGCTTGAGTTTTTCCAGGCCTTCAATAATTC
>JAIVHN010000021.1 GCA_020201015.1 Spirochaeta sp.
GTACTCAGGTGTTGTCCGGAGGCGAGCGGGTACGGTGTCTGCTCTCCCGAATGATGCTAACAGGCGGTAATGTGCTCATTCTTGATGAGCCAACAAATCACCTTGATCTGGAAGCAATCAATGCGCTGAACGACGGGTTAATTGAGTTTCCGGGGGTAGTGCTCTTTAATTCACATGACCATCAGTTTGTCGACAGTATTGCTAACCGCATTGTCGAGATTACACCCAGCGGGGTGATTGATCGAATGATGAGCTTTGAAGATTACCTAAAGAATCCAGATGTTGCGCGTCTTCGCGACGAGTTGTATCACGAGCATCTTCGCATAGCTCTCTAAGCAGTGTGATGATCGATTTCGGGTTACCCGCTTATTCTGGGAGCCATTGCGCAGCATAGTCTTTGATCTTAAACTTGCGTTCCAGGCCGCCTGCATTCATGTACCGCACCTTACCGAAGACATCGCGCTCCGGCCAAGGGCGGTCATGTTTGCCAAAACACCATGCCACACCGGTATACCCGTTTGCATCCCGCCCGTCGAGTTGGTAGGTATCGTTGAGCCTTACGGCAATCTCAAACGCTTCCTTTGGGTCTGGCCGCCATTCCAGAATCTTTTTCCCCCAGTACATGCGCATGTATCCGTGCATTGCGCCGCTCTCCAGTAACTCTCTCTGGGCGGCGTTCCAGTACGGGTCCCCAGTCTCGGCGTTTTGGAGCTGGCTCTCGGTGTAAATTGCGCGGCGGGTATCGCCACGATGTTCCTCAAGGGTTGTTCTTGCCCATGGAGGAAGACCTTCGTAACGGTCGTAATGATGATTGTAGAATGCGTAGTTCATTGATAGCTCGCGGCGTACGACAAGTTCCTCAATATAGGCGCCTGCCCCTGCCAATCCGGAGCTACGGGCCTCATGTGCAAGATACACTGGAGAGATCATCCCAAAGTGCAGGTAGGCACTCATGCGTGAGACGCAGTTGAGCGAGGGGTCACTACGTTGATCGTCGTAGCGTTCAAGTTTTGTGTCCAGGAATTCGCGAAAGAGGCGTTCAGCTGCTGATGTCCCACCGGCGTAGCGCGAAACCGGGCCCGGTTCAGGCTGAATACCAAGTTGTTTTTCCCGCGCTACAAGTTCTGCCGGACGGTGCACCGCATGTGCAAATGCACCCAGGTGCGGTTTCAGCTCACGGGAGGGGGTCTCGAGTTTTAGTTCCGGAACGGGGGATAGGAACTGTTCAAGCAGGGGAGTAATCTTTTTGCGGAGATTTGCAGCATTGTATTCCTCTTTTGTACTTGCCGTTTCTACCGGTACTACCACATCGCCCTCGACCTGGTGCAACGAACATGCGAGGCTGGCGGCAGCTGTTGCTCTCCACTCACGTTGGATGCGTAGATACCCGCGGTCGGTGACAACGAGTTGTGCTTCCTTGCCCAGTTCTACGGCTACGTCGGCAGGCGACCCCTCAAGCACGACAAGACGAATGCCGCGCGAGGCAAGCTCCATCTCAAGTTCCACGAGCCCTTCAAACAGAAAGTGATAGTGACGAAGTGTTGCACCGGGGAAGTTTGTGGTGAGTCCAAAACACACAATGAGCGGAAGCCTGCGGTGATTGGCGCAGCTAATTGCATACTCCAAGGCATGGTTGTGTCGGGAGCGAAGCGACTGCTGCATCCAGTACAGCACATAACGACCGTCACCTTCAGGCTTGGAATTGAGTACTTGGATACGCTCTATTTGTTTGTGCGGCATTGTTAGTTCCTCCCACCATGGGTACACTGCTGTATGCTGACTGCAAAGATTATACTGCGTACCAGAGCAAGTTAGCATGGAGACGCGCATGGAGCAACAAGAGTCGAACATCCTCATCGTTGACGATGAAGAACTCACCGCTGAGCTATACCAAGGAATGCTTGAAGAACATGGCTTTCCACGCCCCTTGTGCTGTAACGACAGCCGTGAGGTTATGAATATGCTCAAGCGTGAGAACATTTCCGTTCTCCTGCTTGATCTGAATATGCCCCATATTACAGGGCAGGAGTTGCTGCGAGGTGTTTCAGCCAATCATCCTGAGATTTCAGTGATCATACTTACCGGCGTCGATAAGGTTGAAACAGCGGTTGAGTGCATGAAGGTTGGAGCATTCGACTTCATGGTTAAGCCAGTTGACGAAAATCAGCTGGTGAACTCCGTGAAACACGCTTTGCAAATCCGGGCGCTGCAGAGTGAAGTACGGATTCTTGCTGGCTCCGGTTCACAGGTGAAGCTCAAAAATCCTGAGGCTTTTGCAGACATTATCACCGCCAGCCCAAATGTGCGGAAAACTCTGGCTTATATCGAGGCCGTTGCAGCCAGTCCTAAGGCTGTCCTCATAAGTGGAGAAAGCGGTACTGGTAAGGAGCTTGCGGCTCGCGCGGTGCATAGCGTAAGCGGTAGAAGCGGGGAGTTCGTAAGTGTGAACGTTTCGGGACTCGACGATACCATGTTTTCGGATACCTTGTTCGGCCATAAGCGTGGCGCATTCACTGGTGCCGACCGCGAACGTGCGGGTCTTGTAGAGCGAGCGGCAGGGGGCACACTGTTTCTTGATGAGATCGGTGACTTGGAACCAGCACCGCAGGTCAAACTTTTGCGACTACTCCAGGAAGGGGAGTACTATCAGCTCGGCTCGGACCGACCGCAGAAGGCACAAACTCGGATTGTTGCCGCTACAAACGCAGATCTCTATCTCAAGCAAGCAGACGGCAGCTTCCGGCGAGATCTGTATTATAGACTTATTGCTCACCATGTTGAATTACCACCACTGCGCCGTCGCACTGAAGATATCCCGGTGTTGTTTGATCACTTCCTGGCCGAGACCGCGCGGGCTTTGAGCAAGCGTGTACCAACCGTGCCTGAACAGCTGTACACGCTGCTTGCTGTTTACTCCTTTCCTGGAAACGTCCGCGAACTTCAGTCCATGGTGTACGATGCATTGTCGCGGCATGAGGGCGGTGTTCTTTCGCTTAGCGCCTTTCGTGAGCATGTAGAACGATCCAGAGAGGATGCCCTTGCTGGAAATGTCGCCGATGAAACGTACGGTGAGCATGAGCGAATCAGTTATCGCGGTGAGTTTCCCAAACTTTCCGAGGTAGAAGAGTATTTTGTCCAAGAAGCCCTTGCCAAAACCGGCGGCAACCAGTCCCTGGCGGCTCGTCTTTTGGGCGTCTCGCAAAGCACACTGAGCCGCCGTCTTAGCGAGCGTCCCAAGACCTAAGCTCCTGCTTTTGCCGGGTTGGAAAATGCCGGTTGTCTAAACGCCTATGCAGCACGCATAGCTCATTCAGTATGAATAACACCTAAACCTCTACGATACAACTACATAGCGCTGAATTGACGATAAACTCATGCATAATGCATAGGCATGGGCTACGTTACGATCACGCGAGGTTTGCTGCTAAAACCTTTTCAGCAAACAAGTTAGAAGTTTTGCATGGGGTTGGCACATGGATTGCACTGTAGTTAGTGGAAAGATAGAAAAAATAGATAAAAGCCATTTCAAACTACGGTTAAAAACCAAGGTAAGAAATGATAAGTAAAAACGTATGTAAAAATCAAAGTAAAAAGCCGACGCTCGCGCGTCGGCTCTTCTTCCAATTATGTACAATAGAGTCGAATCTAATTGAGGCTGCTTTATCTCTCGCTGCCCTCGGCAGTTTCTGGCAAGACAGCCATAAGCGACTCAATTTGTTCCTTGAGTTTGAGAAGCTCACTGGGAAGTTTATCCTTCCAGCGACGATACTCTCCCCCAAGCGCGTTCATGAGTCCAAGGTAATACCCAATGCCGCTCAAGAGGTTGTCACGATAGCTCCGGAAGGCTTCCGCGCCAGCCTCGCCACCTGAGCGCATTCCCTCGGTGAGTTCGTCAGCGAGATGAGCCACATAGAGTTTTAGCTCGTTGACAAACATGTGTGGCCGATCAATACCGTTAAGTAAGTCAAGTCTACCGTAGATATGGTCAATCATCTCGTGAAGTTTAGTTACCCGTGGGAAAAATGCTAAGTTCGGGCCTGGGCATACCGCAGGCGTTGCGTCCTTCCCGTAGCGGCCGGTGCCGTAGAGAATTTCCACCGATCCGGATAGATCTCGACAAATGCATGCACGTTCAACAATTTCATTGTAGCGCCGTTCTCTCGCGGAACTTTCAAGCCCAAGTTCGTCTAACTCGGCAATTTTTTGTTTCTGGTATGCGTTTGAAGCGACACAGATAGGACGTTCGGTAAACTCGGTATTGAACTTAAGGTACCCTTTCGGACATGAGCTTCCGGGTTTTCCTTCGCTGATAAGGCGTTGTTTGTACAGCTCCGCTGCAGAGTTCAAGAGGTTACTGAATCTGACACCTAAAGGTGAGGCGCCGCTTGAGACGATATCTGCCTCGCCTGCTGACGCCAGCTTGTTGAGGGTGTCTTGGTCGAGATTTACAGCCTCCGGCACAAGTAAGAAGGGTGAGCCCCAACCGACTGCATCGATTTCATAGTTATCCATGAGAAAACTATGCTCAAGGGCCGTGCCGACTCCACCTTGTACCGTTACACGAAAACTGGGGCGTTCCGGCTCTGAGCCGCTCAGCTTGCTTACCGCGCCGCGGTAGACCTCGTATGTCGACTCAAGTAGCTCCTCACGGCGAGTCTTGAAGTCCTCCAAGATTGGGCCAAGCAGAATGCCGTCGGTGGCAAAGGTGTGCCCGCCACAGTTAAGGCCGGACTCAATGCGGAATTCCGATATCCAGAGGCCGCTGCGGGCAAACATTTTTGCCTGGGTGAGTGCAGACCGGAAATCACTGACCTTGAGGATTATTTTTTTGCGGAAGTATCCGCTTGCATCGGCATGAAAGTCCGCAAAATTGCCAATATGCTTGGCAAGGCGACGGTTAAAACCGGCCGACAAGACCACACCCGACTCGAGCTCACTCTCGGCAAACCCTTGCAGAGCGGACATCGCGTCTGCGTATTCCGGCGGTAATTGTTTTCCGTCGCGATAGCGATCACTGTCGACCTTGACCATGATGTTGGTCTCTACCTCACCCGGTCGAACCGCGGTACCATAGTGTTAACTAGATTAAGGTAGGCCGTAAAACGGGCGGCACGGGGGTTATCATAAGACTTATCTATAGGTTCGTAGGTCTCACCGCGCTCCTTGAGGTAGTGAGCTCGTAGCTCCTCGGCCAGTTCATCGTCCACAAGCGAAATAACAGAGGTAATGCCGAACTGAGCTACCTTGACGGGCGTGTCGACCGAGTATCCGATTCCCAGAACCGGTATATGAAAATTATGATGTGTTTGCACGTTGTAACTCCTTTGCCGGTACGGCTCAGCATGGTGCTGCATTGCCGTACATCTGTCGCATAATCACCCTTACTATACCTGCTCAAGAGGCTCCTGTCGCCCCATAAAGACAAACCCAAAAAAAAAATCGCCGACGATGTCCGCATTTAGTATAGACTTGCAAGTCTCGGGTGTTTTCGTTATAAGATAGACTGGAGGCGGTTTGAATAATGAAGAGTAAAGTTGACTTTCCTAGCATGAACGAGAAAGAGCCGGAAGGATGGAAATCTGACGGTACTCCGTATCGCGTAATGATTGTAGACGACTCAATGTTCATTGCCAAGCAGCTTGGCCAAGTTCTCACTTCTGCTGGCTTTGACGTTGCAGCTACCGCTTCGAACGGCGAGGAAGCAGTAGAGAAGTACAAAGAACTGCATCCAAAGCTCGATCTCGTCACCATGGACATTACCATGCCGAAAATGGACGGAGTTACGGCTCTTGAGAAAATCATTGAGTTCGATAAAGAGGCTTCGGTGGTCATGATTAGCGCGCTCGGCAAGAATGATCTTGTAAAAGACTCTCTCATGAAGGGTGCCAAAAACTATATAGTTAAGCCGCTCGACAGAAAGAAGGTTCTTGAACGAATCCTCATGGCGTTAAAGAAGTAAACGCGTTCGGCGCGGCGCTTCATCGGAATGCTGTCCTGGAGATACATTCTCGCAAAAACACTGCGGTTCTTTGTGACCGTCTTCCTCATAGTCAGCTTTGTCTTTGTACTCGTGCGGATTATACCTGGTGATCCTGCAACGGTCATTGCCGGACCGGAGGCGGGTGCAGCAGACGTGGCGCTCATTCGGGCACGCCTGGGAACCGACCGGCCTCTTGTGTTCCAGTACGGTGCATGGAGCTGCGTTGGGAATTCCTGCTGGTGTAAAAAAGGGCAGCTCGCTGGATCTTCTGCTTGCAGGGCCTTCGCACCTGCTTCTGGCTGTTCCGGAGTTCTGGCTGGGGATTCTCCTTTTGCTGGCTTTCTCGGTGCATTTTGGTGCATTCCCACTCTTTGGGTATGAGGGGTGGAGATCGTTGGTATTGCCGACAGCTGCCTTGGCTCTGGGTCGTGGGGCGGTGCTTGCTCGGTATATCCGCAGCTCTCTTAGTGTCGAGTTGCAACGCGAGTACGTAACGGCAGCCCGGGTGCGAGGGCTGTCACCAACGCGCGTTGTTCTCCTTCACGCCGCGCCAAACGCTTTGTTACCCGTGATTACCATTGCGGCAATCCAACTTGGGTACTTGATTGGTGGGGTAGTCATTATTGAGAATGTGTTCTCACTTCCCGGTATAGGGAGACTTCTTCTTTCTGCAATCTTTAGGCGAGACTACCCGGTTATTCAGGCTGCCGTTATGCTCAGCGCGTTTGCATTTTCATTGGCGAATTTTGTTGCCGATCTCCTGTACGGGTTGGCCGACCCGCGGTTGCGCGGCTGACATGGCGGAGGTAGCGGTTACGAATACTGCACAAAAGAAAGATAACGGATTTGTTCTCAAGGTCGAGAACCTTGAAGTAACGTATCCGGGCGCAGCGGTAGTACGCAATGTATCGTTCTCGTTGAGCCGAGGTGAGGCGTTGGCCATTGTAGGCGAGTCCGGAGCGGGAAAGACGCAAACACTCTACGCTGTGCTGGGTCTACATTCCCCTGAAGCGGTCTATAAGGGTCGGGTATTTCTTGCTGGGCGTAACATGACCTTGCTGCCGGATGCCGAAGCGGCGCGTGTGCGCGGACGCGATGTAGGGATGGTTTTTCAGAACCCAGGCCCATATCTGAATCCAGCGCGGCGAATCGGATCGCAAATTGGTGAGACCGTCCGCGTACACACCGGTTTATCTCGCGAGGCTGTCAAACGACGTGTTCGTGAGGTTCTTGAGCAGGTCGAGCTTGCACCTGACACCGCGCGTCGCTTTCCTCATCAGTTATCCGGTGGAATGCAACAACGTGCCATGATTGCGATGGCGGTATCTTGCGGGCCTGAGCTTCTGCTCATGGACGAACCTACAAGCGCTCTGGACGCACCAATTCGGCGGCGCCACATTGAGCTCATTGCCGAACTGCGGCGCGAAATGGGGCTTTCGGTTGTGGTTGTGACTCATGATATCGAGGTTGTGCGCGATATCGCCGACCGGGTTGCTGTTCTGTATTGTGGCCGCATTATTGAAGAAGGCGCTGCCTCCTCGGTCTTGGAACGGCCTCGGCATCCGTATACCGAGTTGCTGCTGAGCTCCGCACCGTCGGTTCACAAGCGGGGCCAGCGGCTGCTTGCTATTGGCGGTGATATGCCGCGGCCTGGGAATGTTCCGGCCGGATGTAGTTTTCACCCGCGGTGCCCGTTGGCCGAAGAGCTATGTCGTAGTAACGAACCCTCACTGACTGGTACGACGCACCGGGCTGCATGTTACTTCTCCGACAAACTTCCCCTGGGAGAGCGGGAAGTCCCAGGCAACAGTACCGGACGGAATGCATGACTCACGCTTCAGGTCCTACGACTATTCTTGCGGCTCAGGATGTTACTCACTACTACGCGGCCGGACTTGTGCGGTCGCGGCGTGCGGTGCCTGCGCTTAATTCAATTAACCTGCAGGTATATGACGGTGAGATTCTGGGCTTAGTTGGTGAGTCGGGGAGCGGTAAAACAACCTTGGCACAAATTCTCGTAGGGCTGATCCGGCCCAGCCGGGGCGTGGTCCTGCTCAATGGAACTCCTATTCTCACTGAACCCGTACCTCAGCATAGAGACCAGCATGTCCGAGGCACTTGCCTCGGCCGGAGTTCCCCGATTGCACCGGAAGGCGCAGGCTGAGCGATTGCTGGCTTCGGTAGGACTGGAGAAGGATGTTCTGACGCGTCGGCCAGCAGCTTTTTCTGGAGGACAAAAGCAACGAATTGTGGTGGCTCGCGCCTTGGCTGTCTCGCCGCGCATACTCATCTTAGATGAGCCGACCGCGAGCTTGGACCTTTCGGTACAGGCCGGAATACTCAACCTGCTCCTCGACCTTCGACGCTTATATGGGTTATCCTACCTATTGATATCCCATGATCTTGATGTAGTGGGTTACATGAGCGACCGCATTGGCGTACTGCGCCGGGGGCGACTCATCGAATGCGCCGAGGCCGAGCATTTTCTATCCGGACCTGAACGCCCGTACAGTCGGGAGTTGCTTGGACTCTGAGGCCTTCGTCTCCGGCGCGCAACATAAGGAGTTCAGTATGGCCAGGTTCTTTAGAGGCCTTTGTGCCTTCGTTGTTCTGCTGATCCTAGCAGTGGCACTATCTGCGTGTGCCGCGGGGGAACGGTCCCCCGGCTTACGGGTTGCTGTCTCGGGCAATCCGGACACCCTTGATCCTCACGAAACCTCCGGCACTCTTACCTTTCAGGTGACACGAAGCTTATACGACACCTTGCTTGAACCAAACCGTGAGGGCGTTATTGTGCCAGCACTTGCAGAGAGCTATGAGGTTTCCGATGATGGATTGCAGTGGCGCTTTTATTTGCGTGAAGGTGTAGTGTTTCATGACGGCATTGCTCTTAGTTCTGCGGATGTTATTGCCAGTCTCGAACGCCTGCTTGATCCGGATTTTGCGTCCCCAAAGGCCGATGAGTTTCGCGTAATTGAGGATCTCGCCGCGCCTGACGCGTCAACGGTAGTGGTCACCTTGCGTGAACCCTACGCCCCCTTTGCTGCTTCACTCGCCTCAGGCTGGGCGGCCATTCTCCCAGCCCAGCGCATTGCAGAAAACCACAACTTTAGCACTCGCCCAATTGGTACCGGTCCATTTGAGTTCATCGAATGGGTTTCGGATAGCCACCTCAGCATGACTCGTAATAAAGACTACTGGATGCCCGGGCGGCCCACTGTTAACCAACTGCGTTTTAACATCATCACTGAGATGCCGGTCCAGGAGCAGGGCTTACTTACCGAACGGCTCGACGTTATCGACATGGTTGGCGAGACAAATTTGAGCCGAATCCAAGAAGCTTCCGGTGTCGATGTACTGACCGAGTTGAGTTCTTTGGTCATGGTGCTCTCAATCAACAATTCACGCGAGCCTTTTAACGACCCTCTGGTGCGACGAGCCGCAACTCATGCTATTAACAAACAGGCGGTGCTGGACATTGCCTATGCCGGAGGCCACCCCGTTACAACCTTTATGGACTATGGGGATCCTTTCTACGCTGGCCCTGAGGAACCTTATCCCTATGATCCCGCACGAGCCAGGGAGCTGCTCGACGAGGCCGGATACAACGGTGAGTATACTCCGGTCATTGCAGCCCCGCAAAACTATGAACCGCATGTAAAAGCCGCTGAGATGTACCAGGAGATGCTTGGCGATGTCGGCATAGATGTTGAGCTGCAGCTGGTGGAGTGGAGCACCTGGTTGTCCGATGTGTTTTTTGGAGGCGACTACGACCTCACCGTCATTGGACACACCGGGAAACTGGATCCGGATGCCCGATTCGCGGAGTACGTAGGCGAAGGAAACTACGTTTCTTATGAAAACCCAGATGTACAAGCTCTTATGGCCGAAGGGCGCCATGGATACCAAGCTTGACACCTATGATTTCCGCTGGGTTGAGTTGACCTTGGAGTAAGCTGCGTGGGACAACCCTTAGCGCATGTTCGTGATTGTGTAGGCCTCTTGCTGGTGGGGTTGGCTTTGATGGCCGCCCTAGGTGCGCCGCTACTGACTTCCGTGTCTCCAACTGCGCAACAATTGGACGCGCGTTTTGAGGTGCCGGGTACCAGTGGTAGTCCCTTGGGTACAGATGATCTCGGACGCGATCTGTTTTCGCGCCTGCTTCATGGGGCCCGCGTAAGTTTGGGAGTGGCTGCCTTTGCGGTACTTCCGGCTTTACTGCTGGGAACTGCGCTTGGCTTGACGGCTGCTTTTGGTAGCCGTCTGCGGGAAGAAATGCTCCTTCTTCCGGCCGACGCGGTACTCTCCTTCCCGACGGTTTTGTTGGCGGTGGCGGTGGTAGCGGTGTTCTCGTACGGCATGTTTTCGGTGACGCTTTCCATTGCTATAGTTTTCACGCCTGTTTATGTGCGACTGGTGCGGGCCGAGGCTCGTGCGCTCCGTGAAACCGAGTACTTCCAGAGTAGTCGCGCGCTTGGGAGCCCGTGGCGCCGTACCCTTGTGCTGCATGTTGTGCCAGCTTTGGGGCCACGCCTGGTTGTGCAGACGGCTGTGCTGTTTGCGCTCGCAATCGTAATAGAGAGTTCGTTATCGTATCTGGGATTGGGAATTCAGCCACCACAGCCTAGCTGGGGGCTTATCCTGCGCGATGCGCGGAACTACATGACTGTTGCCCCGTGGCTCTCCATTTTCCCGGGCTTAGCCATTGCTGGCTCGGTGCTTGGCTTTAATCTGCTTGCTGATTCGATATCGGATCGTTGGTCACGACGTTGATGTAGCTTTCGAGCTGTTCCATGAGGGGTAGTGGTTCACTGAAAAGTTTGGGGCAGGGACGTGTGCCGGGCTGGCCATCCGAGAGATTCATGTCACCAATGAGCTCAGATAAGGTTGTAGCGGTACGTACCGCGTCAGGGATCTGATGAGTTGTTTCTGCGTGTTGCTCACTCAGGGCAGAGGCCAAGAAGCTAGTTGCCGGGAGTGCGGCCGCTACTGCGTTATCTAGTAGTTCCCATAGGGTGGAGGTGTACCATGGTTCGGAGAAACATGGGTGTAACCACGGCCGGCGTGACTCGTTGGCAGGATCAAGCTCGGCGGGCGGCTGTGCGGGATGAAGCAAGGCTGAGCGTCTCAGCTCGGTTGGCGACATGTTCGGCGGGTGCTGTGGCTCCTCGGCCAGATACTGCTCAAGCGTACGGTTCGTGTACAGATAAAATCCACGAGCGTCGAGGTAGGCATGCTCTATGCGCGTGTGGAGCTTTTCATCCTTGGACGCACGGGGCACGGCCTGTTTGAGCCCATAGGCCAGCAACTCTACAAGCTCGGTAGGAATATGTTCGCCCACATCAACTCGCGAGAAGAAATCGTAACTTTCAAAGCCGCAGTTGCGAAATCGACGTAAAATTACTACATCGATCAGACGCTCAAAATATGCGTGTGCGCCTCTCCACCGTAGGGTTTCCTCTCGTCTTGGGTCAAACCATCCGGCAAAGAAGTTTATATAGGGGTGAATGGCGCGATCAAGGAACACATGAGTGACAAATCCAAAGAGGTAGGCGGCAAGATTTGTGTTTGGGCATCTCTGTTCAAGCATATATCTCGCCATAGCGCCGGAAGCTGTTCCATACCCATGACGGTGTAGCCGTGCGCCATACTCGAGCCCGGATGGTTTGCGACGACGGTTATGATAAAACATGTCGGGTCCCTGAGCGCCCAGGGTAAAAAAGTGGTAACTTTCGTTAGTTATGCTTGGTTGGAGGTTGTTAGGGAGCGAGTTACGTACCTGCTCAGCAAAAATCAGGTGGGCTACATGGGACGGCATTACCCGTGAAGGTTAGCATATGCACCTGAATGCAGACAAGCCAGCGGTTTGCGCAGGGCTGCTTTGCCGTCGGCGGCAGAGTGGCCTTTACCTGGGGCGAAGATCGTACTACTTTAAGAGGGACATAAAGGGGGAATTATGCCAAAACTAACAACGAAACAGCGCAAGCGCTCGGTTTTTCTGGCCTTTTCTCTGGCGTTTGTACTGCTGGGGGCACCATCTCTTTTGGCGGACGAGTTTGAAGAACAGGTTGAGTTCGCCGAGGAAGCGTACGAAGATGGGCGACTGGTCGAAGCCTATGAAGCATACTCTCGTGCGGTGGAGCTTGAGCCGGACATGGAGGAGTTGGTGTATAACCGAGGTGTGGTTGCCTACGACCTGGAGCGGTTTGAAGAGGCCATCAACGACTTCTCCAAAACTCTTGACCTGAATGCAGACCATTTTGGGGCACTGTACAACCGTGCAAACGCATATTTTCTGCGTGAAGAGTTCGAGGCAGCAGAGGCAGATTTTTCCCGGGCGGTTGAGTTAGATGCCGACGACGTGTCGGCCCGCTACAACCTTGCAACAACCTTGTATCGACTGGAACGGCATCGAGAGGCGGTAGCTGAGTTTCAGGCGGTGCTTGAACTCGACTCGGAAATGGCTGAAGCACATTACAATATCGCGCTGGCCCATATTCGCCTCGCCGAGGAACTTGGGATAGAGCTGCCGGACGAAAACTGAGTTAGGAGTAACGCTATGAGACAACAACAAAGGGGAGCATCGATCCTTGTGATCAATTGCGGAAGCTCATCCCTCAAATATGAGGTCTATGATATGCCAAGCCGAGACAGTCTTGCTCGCGGAGGCATTGAGCGAATTGGGGAGAAGAACGGCAAGATTACTCAAGTTAGCATCAATGGGAAGTATTCGAGTGACGAAAGTATTCCTGACCACGAGCGCGCTATGGAGCTCATGGTAGCCGCGTTACTTGATGAGCATAACGGCGTGGTAGACAGCATAGACGAGATAAAAGGTGTCGGACACCGGGTAGTCCACGGTGGGGAGAACTACTCCGAGTCGGTGATCATAGACAACGAGGTTATTGCCGCAATTGAGAAAAACATTGAGCTTGCTCCGCTGCACAACCCGGTCAACCTCACCGGAATTCAGGGTGCACAGCATTTGCTTCCACAGGTGCCACAGGTTGCGGTCTTTGATACAGCCTTTCATCAGACGCTAACGCCCGCCGCTTACCTCTACGGCTTGCCACGTGAGCTGTATGATACGTACAAAATTCGTCGGTATGGATTTCACGGAACGAGCCATCGCTACGTTGCATCGCAAGCGGTCAAGTATTTGAAACGCTCCTCGGACAACACCAACGTCATTAGTTGCCACCTTGGTAACGGCGCCTCAATCACTGCTATTCGCAACGGCCGCTCTATAGACACCTCCATGGGCTTTACTCCCTTGGAGGGCTTGATGATGGGAACGCGTAGCGGCGATATCGACCCCGCAATTATTTTCTTTCTGCTCGAGCGCGGTTATACCGCGGAGCAGCTGAACGACATGCTGAATAAGCAAAGCGGTCTGCTCGGTTTGTCGGGTATTTCCAACGATCTCCGTGATCTCGAAGATGCCGCCGAGCGGGGTGACAGGAACGCTCTGGAGGCGCTTGACGTATACGCATACCGAATCCGCAAGTTCATTGGCGCCTATGCCGCCAATATTGTAAAGGTAGATATTCTGGTTTTTACCGGAGGTATAGGCCAGTACGGAGCTCGTATGCGAGAGCGAATTTGCAACCGTCTTGAAAACTTGGGAATTGTCATGGATTATCGCAAGAACCTTGAAAACGGGCCACGAGAAGGGTTAATCTCCATGGACTACTCGCCTACGGCGATAATCGTTGAACCAACCAATGAAGAGTTACAGATTGCAATCGACACCTATGAACTCATCACACCACCCGGTCATAGGACCTCTTAGCCCGCGCGAGTTTCTCAGCGCACGGAAATGCCCTCGCCGCTGGGCTATTGAAGCCTCGGAGTCCCGCTCCGGTAGAGGTAACCCCTACGAAGAACTTCAACGCGCCGTTGCCTGCGACGCGGCCGAGAATCCTGGTCGTGAACGAGATGTTTTGGTGGGCGATGAACGCATTCAAGGGGTGCTCGACTTTCTGGAGCCGGATGATCAAGCGCCAGCAGGTACGCGTCTTGTATTGTGTCGCGGTTCACTTCGTCTTAAGGCCAGATTTCGTGAGGAACTGCGCGTGTTGAGTTTGTGTGCGCGGATTTCAGGCTGGCGCCTTAGTTCTGTCGAAGTGCTTCTGGTTGACAAAGAGTACCGTGTGGCGGATCCTGCCCACCCAGATCCCACCCTCCTTTTTCGGAGGGTTCCGCTTGCCGTAGCCTCCGAGGCCGAGCTCGACGAAGTTGAGCATGAGGTCGCTTCGGTGCGTTCACTTTTAGCAGGATTGTCGGGCGCCCCACTTAGTGAGTATCCCTCGTGTGGTTCTCCTAACTGTAGTTGCCAACGGCATGAACTTCCCGAGCACCATGTATTTACACTGTTTCTGGCCTCAGGCACTGCCGAACGATTTATGGAGCAAGGCATTCACAGGATTGTAGATATCCCTGAGGACGCTAAACTTGGACGTCGACAGCGAATTCAACGTGAGACGCTTATTCAAAATGAACCTTACATAGACCGCGGGGTGATCCGAGATTTTGTGGAGCGCCTACAGTATCCGGTTGGGTATCTTGACTTTGAGGCTATTGCGTCACCGGTACCACTCTATTCCGGTACAACGCCGTGGCAGTACGTTCCCTTTCTTTTCTCGCTGCATACCGAGGCTGAGCAAGGGGCGCCAGCACAGCACACCACCTTCTACTGTAAACCCGAGCTTGATGAGCGGGCGGAGCTTGCCTCCCAATTGGAGGCTGCGTTGGCAGGTCTCAACTCTATAGTTGTTTTTGATGCCTCGCTTGAAAAGCGTATCATGCGTTCGCTGCTGTCCGCCGGTTTTCTTGACGATGAGAAGCTCGGGGACTCGTTTGCCGAACGGATCGTCGATCTTTTACCGCTTTTTCGGGAGTTTGGGTGGTACTCACCTGAGCAACGTGGAAGTGTTTCGCTTAAAGCCATTTTGCCGCTCATGACGAGCCAAGTGGGTTACACAAGTCTCGAGGTAGCGGACGGGTTGTCGGCCGGGGTCGAGTATCTTGCTGCTCGGAGGGACTCAGTCCGAGCTCTATCTGCAGCGTCCAACAGGAACCAGCTCGGCAAAAGTCTGGTTGAGTATTGCTCCGTGGATACGCTCGGGCTGTACTATATCGTGAAACGCTTACAGGCTATTGCTGCTGACGCCGCAAGCACTGGCGCCGCAACCCCAGCCTAAACATAGCCGCGGCCGCCAGCCGCCGCGGCCGCCACGTTGCTACATCGCCGAGGAACGACCCTGTTCAAGTTGCAGCGTGATGCTGGTTGCGTCGCACACCTCGCCGGGTCCGTAGTACTGGATCGCTCCTGGGTAGCGATACGCTGTCTCCAGGGCCCACGATTCGCGCTGCGCTGCAAAGGCCCGAAACGGTGCGCCGGAGATTTCCACTAAGGCTTTCTTTATTACCGGCTTGTCCTTACCGTGGCGACGCTCAAGATTCATCATCTGAGATAGTGGGGCGCCGCCGGGGCTCCATTCCGAGGCTTCGCCTGCAAGGCCCTTAACCGTGGCAATATAGCCGTGGAGGTTGTTCTGAATAAGGAGCGCCGTCGTCCGTCCAAGCGCATAACAATAGTCGGCGTCAAAGTTTGAGGGAAAGGCGCAACGTCCTTCATAGCCAAAGAAATGCGTTAGGCTGGAAAACTTACCGTCAAACTCACCTCGTGATTTGCGTTCGCGGATTGCAGTAGCTGCCATATCTACGAGCAGTTCCTCGGTCTCTATGCGAGACACCTGCACATTGCCGTGCGGGTCGCGGTCCATCAAGAGTTGGCGCTGTATCTCGTTTGGCAGGGTAGAGAATACATACGACGAATCACGAGATAGACGGCGGTTGACCCACTCGGCCTGGTCTTCAAAAGTAGTAAGCGTACTGAAATAGTCTTCGTCCTCGGATAAGAGAGTGTTAAGCTCTCCAATGAGGGTGTTCATCTCAGGAATTGCCTCGATAAGTCCTTCGGGTAAGAGAACCAGCCCGTAGTCTTTGCCTTGCTTGGAGCGTTCAACGATGGTCGATACAATAGTCTCTACAATAGAGTCGAGCGTGAGCCCTTTTTCGGCGACTTCTTCACCAATCAGGCAGATGTTGGGGCAGGTTTGCAACGCACATTCTAGAGCTATGTGTGATGCCGAACGACCCATGAGTCGAATGAAGTGCCAGTATTTTTTTGCTGAGTTGGAGTCCCGTGCGATGTTGCCGATGAGCTCCGAGTAGGTTTTGGTAGCCGTGTCGAAGCCGAACGAAACCTCAATCTGCTCGTTCTTTAGATCTCCATCTATAGTCTTAGGCACACCAATTACCTGAATTTTGGAGCCTATATCTGCTAGGTACTCGGCAAGCAGGCCAGCATTGGTATTTGAGTCATCCCCTCCAATAACAACCAGCGCAGTGATTCCGCGCTCTTCAAAGACTTTCACGGTCTTTTCAAACTGCTCGCGGCTCTCCAACTTCGTACGTCCGGAGCCGATCATGTCAAAGCCGCCGGTGTTGCGGAATGGTGCTACAGACTCCGAGGTTAGTTCCACACAGTTGTCGGCAAGTATGCCGCCTGGGCCATTGCGAAACCCGAAAAGTTTGGAGTCCTTGGAGGCGGCCTTGAGACCGTCAAGAATCCCGATAATAACGTTGTGTCCACCCGGAGCCTGGCCACCGGACAGAATGACCGCAACGTTGCGAGGGGTATCCGCTGAAGAATTTTCACCCTCAATAAACTCTACCGACTTTGAATTGAAGGTCAGCGGGAACAACGCCTTGACACCTTCACTTGGGTTGTTACCAGCCGAGTCCTCACGGTACTTAACGGTTACTTTGTTTGGCTCCTGAGTTAGGATCGTAGGAGTCTTGGGTTGATACTCGTTTCGTGCTTTTTGAAGTGGTGAGATCTTCATTGCTTTTCTCCATTTTGGTCTTTCGGGTTACTCATGTAACGGAAGCCTTTTGTTGCTGTAGCACGTCCAAGTGTAGTGAGGCCCCGGAGAAAGATCAAGTTCTCCGGCGTTGCATGTTGATGGAGGAGGCCGTGGAGGCTAAACTAATCTGCAGTATGCAGCAGATAAAACCGGTAGCCCTTGCACCTGCCGTTCAGCGTTACGACTGGGGTTCCCCCACAGAATTCCCGCGCCTATTCGGCATGCCCAATCCAGAAGATAGACCTTTGGCTGAGCTGTGGTACGGTACCCATCCTGACGGACCTACGCAGGTGTGTGATTCGGACGGTTGCCCTGCTGGCTACAACCTTCGTTCGTATGTACAGCACTACCCGGCGCAGAGTCTTGGACCTGAGGTTGTCGAGCGCTTTGGCGTGGAGCTACCCTTCCTGCTCAAAGTCATTGCCGCTGGGCGGCCCCTCTCTTTGCAGGCACATCCTAGCAAGGAACAGGCCGAGGCAGGTTTTGCTCGCGAAGAAGGTCTGGGTATTCCCATCGGCGCACCAAATCGCAGTTACCGTGATCGTAATCATAAACCGGAACTCCTCGCCGCGCTTACTTCATTTGGTGCGATGGTAGGTTTCCGCGAGCCGAATGAGATAGAGAGTTTCCTTGCGCCACTTGGATCCGAGGCAGCCGCGCTACGCAGAGCACTTGTTGCAGATGGTATTGAGGGTGTCTATGATGCGGTTCAGGCGATATCGGCTCCTCAGCTGCGGAGTATTGTCAATGCCGCTACAGCCGTGAGTGCAAGCGAACTCGGCCGGGAGGGTGAAGACGGTCTGGAGGGCGAACGTGGCCAGCGCGGTAGAGATAGTCGGGAAGCAGACAGTCGGGAAGCAGACAGTCCGCGAAGGCTGTGTTATCGCACCATCGCAGAGCTTTCCGCCGCACGGCCCGATGATCCGGGCATTCTTGCCCCACTATATCTGAACGTGCTGCACCTACAACCGGGACAGGCTCTCTACCTGCCGTCTGGGATTCTGCATGCCTACCTGTACGGGGTAGGGGTGGAGATTATGGCAAACTCAAACAACGTGCTTCGAGGTGGCTTGACATCAAAGTTTATTGACCGCGAAGAACTACAGAAAATTGTACGGTTTGAACCCTACCAAGCGCTTCTGCTTGATGGGGTCGCACCGCTTGAGTTCCCTCCCTCGTTTGAGGAGTTTGCCCTTTCTCGGCTCGAACTCACTGCAGGTCCGCTTACCGTCGCTCGCTCCCAAGCAAGCCCAGAAATTCTGCTGTGCACGCAGAAAACCGCGCTATTCCGGGAGTTAACCAATGCTCACTCGGATGGAGATCAGCTCCAAAGTCGTGGAATTCAACTACCGGCTGGCAAGGCTGTGTTTGTCCCGGCATGCTGTGGGGAATATCAACTCTTCGGCCCGGGAACCGTGTTTCGTGCCTGCGTTGGCACTGGTGCCAGCGTCGGCACCGGCACCAAAGTGGCTCCGGCATGATTACGGTTTGGATCGATGCCGATAACTGTGTCCGTGAGGCACGAGCTTTTGTAGAGCGCGCAGCCTGCCGAGGGAGAGTGCGAGCGGTATTCGTGGCCGACCGTCCAATTCGCACCACCGACAGCCCCCAGGTAGAGCGTGTGCTGGTTAGCTCAGGTGATCAACAAAGTGACAAGGTTATTCAGGAGCGGGTGCAGGTAGGCGATATAGTCGTGACCCGCGACATTCCCCTGGCCGCCGAGCTGGTTGAGCAGGGTATTGTCGTGCTGAATGATAGAGGCACGGTATGGACCGCCGAGAACGTACGCGAGCGTCTTTCTCTGCGTGACTTCAAGGAAGATATGCGCGTGCAAGGGCTCACACCCAAACGCATGCAACGTTACGACAAACGAGACGCGGCGACATTTGTGGCTGCTTTAGACCGTGAAATTACCCGAGCTACCGCACGCGGCCGGGTAGAACCATAGCGGCTGGCCAGCACTCGTACAACGCGGCCTCCCGTTAAAACTCGGCTGAACGCGGAGTGCGAGGAAAGGGAATTACGTCGCGAATGTTTTGCATTCCAGTTACGTACTGCAGCAGGCGCTCAAAGCCTAACCCGAACCCGGAGTGCGGCACCGTGCCGAATCGTCGTAGATCCAGGTACCACCAGTAGACAGCTGGATCCAGACCAGACTCCTGCATGCGGCGCTCAAGTACATCGCCCCGTTCCTCACGCTGGCTTCCGCCAATAATCTCTCCCAGCCGTGGAACCAGCACATCCATGGCGCGTACCGTTTTCTCGTCCTCGTTGAGTTTCATGTAAAAGGCTTTTATCTCTTTGGGGTAGTCAGTGACAATAATGGGCCCACGCACTACCTCCTCGGTGAGGAACTTCTCATGCTCGGACTGCAGGTCTGCTCCCCAGGTCACCGTATACTCAAAGTTACGTCCGGAGGACTCAAGTTCCTTAACCGCATCGGTATAGGTCATGTGGGTAAAGTTTGAATTAACCAGACGCTCAAGAGCCTCAATGAGACCTTTTTCAATGCGAAGATCAAAGAACGCCATGTCCTCGCTGCAGTCACGGAGCACCGCACCAATTACACTTTTCAGAAACTTTTCGGCAAGTTCCATGTTACCTTCCAGGGCACAAAAGGCAAGCTCGGGCTCAATCATCCAGAACTCGGCTAGGTGACGAGTCGTGTTTGATTGCTCGGCGCGGAAGGTGGGCCCAAAGGTGTAGACGCGCTCCATCGCGCACGCAAAAATCTCGGCATTAAGCTGGCCGCTCACCGTGAGATATGACGGCTTGCCGAAAAAGTCCTTCGTATAATCAAGTGTAGCGCCCGACGCGAAAGCTCTCG
>JAIVHN010000302.1 GCA_020201015.1 Spirochaeta sp.
CATGTAAAGATTTGCATGAACGCAGTCTCGCGTTTCTTTTCCAACGGCGAACAGCTGCGCCCCCAGCGGCACGTCACCACTGAACCGGGCCTGGTTACCGAGGTGTTCACGATGGAGCTTGAGGAAGGCCAAAGCTACACCTATGAGAAAACAATGGGTCTGTTCACATCCGCCGCTTGGGACTCCGATACCCCGGAGCAGCAGGCGCGGGAAGCTGTTAACGGAGTTGCGCGTTTTGAGCGCCTGCTGGAAAGCCATAAATCGGTATGGACCGAGTACTGGAACCAAGCCGATTTTGTGATTGAAGGTGACCGTTTTGCACAGAAGGCCGTACGCCTGCATGCCTACCACCTGCTGGCAACCGCCAACCCTCAGAGCACATTCGTAGACTGGGGGCTGCCCGCCCGGGGGCTACACGGCGAGGCGTATCGCGGCCACATCTTTTGGGATGAGCTTTTCATTTCACCGTTCTACAACCTGCATTTCCCAGAAGTAACCCGCAATCACCTTATGTACCGTTACCGCCGCCTCGAGGAAGCACGAAAAATCGCAGACCACGAACATTTTACGGGGGCGTTGTATCCGTGGCAGTCGGCCGAAGACGGAGGACGAGATTCTCAGACGTTGCACTATAACCCGAACAGCGGCAAATGGGACCCCGACCTAACCTATCTGCAACGACACATTAATATCGCGGTTGCCTACAACATCTGGGAGTACTTCTACACCACCGCCGACGACGAATTCATAGACAACTATGGTTTAGAGATGCTGCTGGAAATTGCCCGTTTCTGGGCCAGCATCGCCCAGCTTGAGGAACAGGACGGCCGGTATCATATTCGTAACGTTGTTGGCCCCGATGAGTTCCACACACAGTACCCCAAAACCGAGGATGGCGGACTCGATGACAACGCCTACACCAATATAATGACCGCCTGGCTCCTCCATAAAACCGTAGCCACGTACAAACATCGACCTGAAACAGTCCACCAAGACATGCACACACGCTTACGCTTTGAAGACAGTGAACTGGAGTTGTGGGAGGATATCGTCAGCAGAATGTACGTTCCAATCCGCGAGGACGGTCTCATTGAGCAGTTCTCAGGGTGGATGGACCTGTACGAGCTGAACTGGAAGGAGTACGGCAGAAAGTACGGCAATATCCGGCGGCTGGACCGCATCCTCAAGGCGGAGGGCATATCACCGAACCATTACAAAGCTATCAAGCAGGCGGATGTGCTGCAGTGTTTCTATATGCTGTCGCCCGGACAGGTAAGCAACATTCTGGGTCTCATGGGCTACGAAACTGGAGAGCCGCAACAGCTGCTCCAAACAAACTACGAGTACTATACTGCACGGACGAGTCATGGCAGCACTTTGAGTTACGTCGTTCACTCTTCGATATCAAACTATCTCTCGACACACCGTCAGAATAAGTGGAGCTGGTTCCTCGCAGCTCTGAAGAGCGACATGTATGACACCCAGGGCGGCACTACGATGGAAGGTATTCACTGTGGCGTTATGGCGGGCACCATTGAAATTCTCTTCAAGGGCTTTGCCGGAATCAACTTGTACAAGGACAAGATTGAGCTGAACCCCCAACTGCCGCCATCCTGGCGCAAGCTGTCATTCAAAATGACTCACCGCGGTACTACCTTGGTGGTGGTTATCCTGCCGGATAAGATCTACGCGAATCGCTTAATTGACGGTCGTGAGGAACCTATGGCTTGCACCGAGGACGGAAGTTGCTACACGATCTCACTTCGTTGACGCAACTCGGGTCTCATGCTAAGGATAGACGGAGCATAAGGAGACATCGATGAGTGAACCGCACAGCAAGCGTCCAAACTTGGCACCTTCACCAACACTGCGTCGGGTTGCCCAAACTCTATCCGCGGGCCAACCAGGTGAGTCATGCCGCATACACGGCTGGATTCGCACCCGACGAGAGGCAAAAAATGTGTACTTCGTGGAGATCAACGACGGTTCGTGTCTCTCCAACCTACAGGCGGTAATCAGCCTTGACGACGGACACGCGGCCGATCAGCTGGAGCGCTTACACACCGGCACAAGCATTGAACTGGAGGGTAATCTTGTTGAAAGCCCGGGTAAAGGGCAACGGGTTGAGCTTTCGGTAGGCTCCTTTACGGTAGTGGGTGACGCCCCACCTGAAACCTATCCGCTGCAGAAGAAGCGGCACTCCTTTGAGTACCTGCGCGAAATTGCACATCTGCGGCCCCGCACCAACACCTTTGGGGCGGTAACACGTGTGCGTAACGCCGCATCCATGGCTGTACATCATTTTTTTCAAAATGAAGGGTTTCTCTATCTGCACTCACCAATTATCACGGCAAGCGATGCCGAGGGTGCAGGGGCACTTTTTCAAGTTACCACATTAGATATAGCGAGAGCTTCCGCGTCGGGCGCTACAATTGATTATACAAAAGATTTTTTCGGCAAGCCGTCATATCTCACGGTGAGCGGCCAGCTTAATGCCGAGATTTTTGCGTGCGCCATGGAGCGCGTCTACACCTTTGGACCCACCTTCCGCGCCGAGCAATCAAACACAACGCGTCACCTGGCCGAGTTCTGGATGATTGAGCCCGAGCTTGCCTTTTGTGCCCTAGAAGGTAACATGGAACTTGCCGAAAAGTTTCTGAAAAGTGTAATTGGTGCGGTGCTCCGTGAATGCAGCGAGGACATGGCGTTCTTTGATCTTCGCATTGAAAAAGGTCTCATTGAGGCTCTTGAGCGTCTG
Organism: Spirochaeta sp.; assembly: GCA_020201015.1. GTDB lineage: Bacteria > Spirochaetota > Spirochaetia > DSM-27196 > SLAA01 > SLAA01. Next base: position 2,759 of record JAIVHN010000302.1, read on the forward strand.
GTTAATTCAAACTTTACCCACATGACCTATACCG
>JAIVHN010000194.1 GCA_020201015.1 Spirochaeta sp.
CCGGCAAGAGCTGTCACAGTGGCCGACCCAATGCGCGGCGCAGTGGCAGGACGCCGCCGAGCGTGCCGAGTATTTTTCACTTTCATTCGTCCTCCAGTGCGCGCAGCCGCTCGCGGAGAACCGCATCTAAGTTGGGCGTGACACGCATCGCTGCCGCCGAGGCCCCGGATGTCTGGGAGGAACCGCCGCCAGAGCCCCCTTGCGCACTCACTCCACCTGCCCCCGAGTCACGAAACACCATATCTATGCCATGCGGCCCCGGAGGTGGGGTTACCTGCAGTGAGCCTGAATCGGTGCTACTCAGACTGCTAATACTGGAACTGGTGACCAGCGAGTCTTCAAGCGGCAGCGCGCGGGTTTGCCGAGTAGAAGCACTTGGGTCAGTGTGTGTATTGTAGGCCAGAAGTGTCTCGTTCACATGAAGGGTGCCGGTGGGCTCTACATTGTCCGACATAAGCCGAGCATAGAAAATATCGCTGTCTGTCACCGCTACATCAAAACTCGAACCCGAATCAGGTGTGATATAAATGAACTCACCGGGGCCCAACACATACTTGGAGTCGCTAAGCACCTGATTTGAGTCATCAAGCCACTGATTCAGAGTTTCTATCTCTCCGTTTTGAAAAGGCGTCTGTCCCTTATACCCCAAAAGCTCGGTATCCAATCGCAGCCAATTTGCCGCGGCCCAGGTGCGCAAAAGCTCGTCCCACCCGTTCGTCCTAATACGAGTGTCTGAAGTCGCGTCGGACACGGCAAGCGCGTTGGTATGTGGAGACAGCACCATATCCCGGAAGATCTCCAAGTCGTCCCCATTCGGGTCGAGGTCCGGGTCGGCGGCATGAAGGCGCAACCAGTTCATTTTCATATGCACTGAGGCGTAGGATGTAAGCACGTCGGTCCATGGGCGCCCCCATGCCACGTGATTCTGGCCCATAGCGACATAAGGATTGTAGTTCAACGGCCTATCGTCGTCGTCGTCGTTTTTGACGGTAAAGCCATAGCTTGCCCCCGTGAAGTAGTCTATGCGCGCCTGCTGTACACCGTCGTAATAGTACTCCGCAGCCGCAGAGAGCATCTCATCAATCCAGGTGTCCATTTGGCCAATTTGTTGGTGCCCTACGTTGAAGTAGAAGTTATGCAGGTGCTGGAACTCATGCGCCAAGGTGAGATGGAACTGATTCACCCGAGAGGAGAACGAGCCCCCAAAATCGGTCAACAGACGACTATTGAGAAACACCATTGGGAGTTCATTTGAATAGGGGTTCCCGGATGTTCGCTGGTACGCATGCAGCGGGTCGAAGTACCCCAGTAACATTGCGCCGGTTGCATCGGGCGCGCCAAGATCAAGAACAAGGATTACTACTGAGCGGTCATTTGAAGAGACGCCCAGGCTGTTCACAAAGTCCGCCTCTCCCAGTTTGTTGGCTACAATAGGGCGAATCTCATTGCCGAACACGTCGAGTATCTCCTCGGCTTCCAAACCGCCGAGTGAAGCACCACGTTCCACATACACAAAGGCGTTGTGGCGTTCATAGGCTCGCAACTCGGAATCAACCACGCGCCAGTTGTTTTCTAAGTCTCGTGCATAGAAACCAACCTGGTGGTCCCCTACCGAACCATACGACTGCAGTGTTTGGCTTGACCCCGACGATCCGAAAAACAGGTCGCAGCTGGAAAAAGAAAGCACAATAAAGATCATTAGATAGAACAATAGCGATGGCGCACCGCGTAACTCACGTTTTATCATGTTCATTGCGTCCTTATCTGCTTGCTTCTAATGTACCTCGATAATGACAAGACGCCAACAAACTTCGCCCGTATAGACCGTATGGCTGCTCGCCACCTCCCAGCTGCAAGCAGCTACAGATACCGCTTGAGCTCGTCACCAATAACGCCTGCATAAAGTTCCACAAATGGTTTTACGGGGCTACTGTTAAGCTTAGGGTACAACACCTCTTCTACCTGAAAAAAACCAACAGACGTGTTCATCTCGACGGTAATGCGAATAGGCAGCTCTTTACCCCGTTCAATTCGGATCTTCTCGACTGCGGCCGATGAATACTTGTGAATATCTCCGATTCGGGCACCGGTCGACAGCATCATAGGAATGCGAGCCCTGCCTTTTTCCATATCGCAGCCGTCAGCTATAAGAATGAGGCCGGCCTCCAGCGAATGAATGCGGGTCAAAGCCATGTGCCCGATAATGCACTCGTTGATTGTTGCACGAGCAACGGTCGATTTACGAATGTCGTCGCCATAGAACATGGGTAGCATCCGGTCAAGCAGCGGTGCGGCCAGCATAGCACTTATGTGTTCGTGGCCGTCTCGAGTCACGCTCATGCCTATATCGTGCAAGACCCCCGCAAGAAACAGGGCCAACAAGCTATCCGAGAATGTACCTACCTCTTCAGCCTCAAGACTCAGCTTTACACCGGCCTCGTGCAACAGATTGGCCATCGTTAGTGCATTGAGTACAACCTTTCGCATATGCACCGGACCGTGGTCGTTGTATCCTAAGCGACGAATAGAAATGTTGTTGGCGTGCTCCTGATAATGATGAAGCTCAGCGTCCGCAAGCACACGTTCAGCAGACTCTCGCAGGTCACCTTTGAGAAGCTCGAGAATTTTTCGGTTCATGCTGTCTTCTTTCGATGACTTGTCCGACATTTCACTCTCCCTTTGTGCACTAGTACAGTAGCTGCAGATCACACTCATTTTGCATTGGCCACATACCAGAGTATAGATAGAAGCTCGGTTTGCGGGCAAGTTGGTGCCTCCGTGTGTGGCGGTATGTCCATGGAACCGGCAAAGAGCGCCTAGACCTCGTCGAACGGAACCTCACAATACTGCGCTAAGCGGCTACCAAGTTCACGTAGCCGTGCCGCACTGCGCTCGGACTCGGTGACAACATTAGCATGAAGCCTACCCGTTCCTGGCTCCGTGTCGTCGGGGTCAAAATCCAGCCCTAAGCGAACAATTCGCTTCTCCAATGCCCGGGATAGCAGCCCTGTCGACTCCCGCGCCAACGCGGTTGTGCTTGGCCCGCTGGAGGAAGTGTGTCGCAGCACCACTCGGCGTAAGGCGGTTGTAGAATAGCTGCGTTTTTTTGGGAGAAACAGCACTCCTGTTTGTGACTCAATGACCGATTCTGCCGGGAAAATCGTCCAACGCTCATGGTACAGAGTAGCCGCGACCGAGACCAAAGCAAGGGCAACTGGTATGGGAGCCAAACCAGTCTGCGAAAGTATCCAGAGCATGATTGCCGTGAGCACCGCAAAGGTAACTCGCCACCCAGGTCCCAAGCCAAGAATCAATTCCTGCGGGGTTTCTTTCCGTATGTGTAGTTGATAGATCACGTGGCATTTCTACTCCGCTGTTCCTTGTCTGTCAACTTCCTTGTCTGTCAACATAGAGAGGTACCGGCCTCGAATAGGAATAGCGACGCTTCAAAGAGCAAAAAATAAACATCGCGGGGTATGTAAGCGGTCCTACTTTGCCAATCTGTTGTGAAATTTGTTGCAATACTGACTATTGCAGTCTATAATAAAGGAGCAGATTTGGGGGATACGTTACAGATTCCTTCATCCTTTATACCACCTTGGGATATGACCTTTATTCGGAAACCTCCCACACACATTTTTGGTAATTTTCGCAGGTTGCGCTCCGACGCCGCAGCCGCTAATCTCCTTAGGAGAATGCATGCAGGATATCGCTGAACCGCAAGAGTGCCGCGTCACTCATGAAGGGATCGTCGAGAGCATCGGCGACACACATATATTGGTTCGTATGCTTCAACACACCGCTTGTGACACCTGCCGGGCAAAGCTTCTGTGCACCGGGACCGCAGAGACTCGCGACTCGGTAGTCGAAGCACTCCTTGAACACGCAGAGGATAAAGATCGTCTTGAAGCCGGAAGTCCGGTTATGCTGCAGTTGGAACAAAGCATGGCATGGATATCGGTAGCCTTGGCTTTTGGTGTACCCTTACTGGTGTTGCTATCCACCTTTTTTATCACGCTGCATTCATTAGAAAGTGAGCTCCTTGCCGGACTAGCAGGGCTGGTGGTTCTATTACCTTACTACTTTATACTTGGCCTAAACCGGCATCGACTTAGTCGGCGCGTGTACTTCACCGCGACACCTGTCGAAAACCTCTCGGTATAGTCTAAAAATTGGTCAGGAGGCCGGGTTGGATTCAACAGTAATGTATTCACTGCTTACGCTTGGTGGTATTGCTAGCGTATTTGCAATGATTCTCTATTTTGTTGCCAAACGCTTTCACATCGAGGAAGATCCCCAGGTTGCGGAAGTGGAATCAATGCTCCCCGGAATCAACTGCGGAGCGTGTGGCTACCCCGGCTGCGCGGGTTTGGCAGAAGCGCTGGTAGAAGCTGCTGGAAAAAAGGATATTTCGGGCCTGTACTGTCCGCCTGGCGGTGGTGAGACAATGGGAGCCATTGCCGAGTATTTCGGTCTGGCAGCAGCTACCTCTGCTGCCACGGTTGCGGTGCTTCGCTGCAACGGCAGTTTTGCCCACTCCCCGCGCACAACCGAGTATGATGGCCCATCCAGTTGTGCGGTTGCGCATAAGTTGGGAGCATCCGTCTCAAACTGTATCTACTCTTGCCTGGGCGAAGGGGACTGCGTTACGGCTTGTAACTTTGAAGCCCTGTATATGGACCCAACAACGGGGCTGCCTGTCGTTATCGATAATAACTGCACCAGCTGTGGCGCCTGTGTTACGGCTTGCCCGCGCGATCTATTTGAAATACGCTTGCTGGGTAAAGGCAAGAAGCCACGCAGAGTCTGGATTGCGTGCCACAGTCATGATCGTGGGGCGGTTGCAAAAAAGAATTGCAGTGTTGCCTGCATTGCTTGTGGCAAGTGTGTACGAACCTGTGATACAATCGTGAAAGCAATATCGATGAAAGATAACCTTGCGTATATCGATCCCGATATTTGCATTGCATGTGGAAAGTGCGTTCCCGAGTGTCCTACCGGGGCAATTCTGGCGACCTTTCCCGTAAAGGCAAAACAAGAGGATTCTGGGGAACCGGTATCTACCGGAACCGAAAACACACACTGATAAGAAAGGATGGTTGTTATGTCTAAGACCTTTCCCATGGGTGGTATACACCCACCGGATACGAAGATTGCCGCTCCAGCAGCAATTACGCCGCTCCCGCTTCCAGCAGAAGTAATTATTCCACTTGGCCAACATATCGGCGCACCGGCACAACCCATTGTGAAGGCCGGGGACAAAGTGAAGGCCGGTCAACTCATAGGGGAGACCGCCGGATTCATTTCCGCAAACATCCACTCTTCCGTCTCCGGGACGGTGAAGAAGATTGACGATGTAGCCGACCCAAGTGGCTACCCCAAAAAGGCCGTATACATCACTGTTGAGGGTGATGAATGGGCCGAGGGCATTGACCGCTCGACAACTCTTAAGAAAGAGATCACATTAGATCGCGAGTCAATTGTCGAAAAGATCAAGGCAGGTGGAATCGTAGGAATGGGCGGTGCGTCCTTCCCCACCAACGTGAAGTACATGGTTCCAGAGGGCAAGACTCCCGATACCTTAGTTATTAACGGTGTTGAGTGTGAGCCTTACCTTACCGCCGACCACCGCGTTATGCTGGAGCATGCAGATGAAATGCTCGTTGGCATTGAGATTCTACGCATTGCGCTTGGTGTCGAAAAGGCCGTCATCGGCATCGAGGAGAACAAGCCCGACGCCATCAAGCATCTCAAGGAACGCTCCGCTGATTACCCGGGCATTACCGTTGAGTCGCTGCATATGCAGTATCCACAAGGTGCCGAGAAGCAGCTCATTAAGGCCTGCACCGGCAGGGAAGTTCCAAGCGGAAAGCTACCGATTGAGGTCGGCTGCGCGGTAAACAATGTCGGCACGGCATACGCGGTGTACCAAATGGTACAGAAGAATCAGCCTCTCGTTGAGCGTGTGGTCACCGTCACCGGCAAACAGGTGAAAAACCCAAGCAACTTTCGTGTGCGTGTCGGCACGTCATACGCAGCCTGTATCGAAGCTGCGGGAGGTCTCCCTGAGGACACCGGTAAGGTTATCTCCGGTGGACCAATGATGGGCATGGCTGTAGCCGACCTTTCTATACCGGTCGCAAAAGGCACGTCCGGCATCCTCATGTTGCCGAAAGCCGAATCAGTTCGCCCCGAGGTCGTACACTGTATTCGCTGTGGCGCCTGCGTATCGGTATGTCCCATGGGACTTGAACCTTACTTAATAGAGAAATTCGCCCGTGCCGATAAATGGGATCAGGCCGAACAACGCGCCGCCATGGACTGCATGGAGTGCGGCTGCTGCAGCTACATCTGTCCTTCAGGTCGGCCGCTTGTCGACTATATTCGCGTTGCCAAGGGCGAGATCAACAACCGTCGGCGAGCGAGAGCTGCTCAGTGAGCACCACGTTAACAGCGGGCCTCTCTCCCCACATAAAACGTCGCGACTCAGTTCCACGGGTAATGTGGGCGGTTTCTATCGCCCTCATTCCGGTTCTTGTCGCTTCGGTAACGGTTTTCGGGCCGCGAGCACTCCTGGTGCTCGCGGTTGCCGTATTTTCCTGCGTGTTTACCGAGACATTCGTACAAGCATTTTTGCTCAAAAAGCCGGTAACTATTTCAGACGGCTCGGCAGTTGTCACCGGGCTCCTCTTGGCCTTTAATATTCCTGTTAGCATTCCACTTTGGATGGTTGCCGTTGGCGGTTTTGTTGCCATTGGCATAGGAAAAATGGCGTTTGGTGGAATTGGTAATAACCCCTTCAACCCGGCGCTTGTTGGTCGTGCCTTTATGACCACGAGTTTTGCCGCACCTATGACAAACTGGCGCTTGCCACTTGTCTTTGACGGAAGTACCGGTGCCACCCCTCTTGGACTCATTGCAAACTCAGCCGAAACCGGAATGTCGGCACTGCAGTCTGATCTTCCCGGCTACTTCAATATGTTTATTGGAAATATTGGTGGAAGTCTGGGTGAGACCAGCGCTTTAGCCATAATGATAGGTGGCGTCTTTCTTATTGCGCGGGGACTCATCGACTGGCGTACGCCTCTGTTTTTTCTTGGTTCATTGGCAGCAATTACTGGCATATTCTGGGTCATTGCTCCAGGTAGTTACGCCGACCCCTTGTTTCATGTCCTTGCCGGTGGCGCCATGATTGGTGCCTGGTACATGGCAACCGACATGACCACAAGCCCCATGTCACGCAACGGACGCATTGTTTTTGCAGTTGGTGCTGGACTTCTCACCGGAATTATCCGTTTGTTTGGAGCATTTCCCGGCGGTGTTTCTTACGGCATACTTATTATGAACGCCTTGGTACCGGCTATTGACAGTCACATCCGACCGAAGCGATTCGCGCAAGGGGCGCTTCATGAAAAAACTTGAATCAACGTTCATCAATATGTTCGTTGTGCTTAGCCTTATTGCCTTGGTGTCGGCTGCTCTATTGTCGTTTACCTATGGGAAAACGTCAGTCGTGCGCGCCGAGGTAGAGCGAGAACAAGAACAGAGCGCCCTGGCCGAGGTGTTAACGGATTTTGACAACTCACCAGCTGGAGAAGCTTTCACGCGTGAGGAGTATGGGCTGCAAAAACTCTATCCTGCCACGCGCAACGGCGAGAGAGTCGGTATTGCCGTGCGCAGCGAAACACAACGAGCATACGCAGGTTCCATGGTTATGCTGGTCGGGTTTAATGCGCAGGGTGTCGTCACTGGTGTGCAAGTGCTCAACCATGCAGAAACGCCAGGATTAGGCGCTCGGGTAACCGAAGACGAGTTCTTAGGTCAGTTCATTGGAGAGGATTTGCACGAGTTTAATTTGGCGCTGCGCTCCAACGGGGGCGAGGTCGATGTAATTACTGCTGCAACCATTACGAGCAGTGCGGCTATACACGCAATTCGAACGGCGTTCGAAGCCGCGTTTGATGGGGAAGAAGAATGAGTACTACTCCAAGTTTGCGACATGAGCTCACCAAAGGCTTTCTCAAGGAAAACCCGATTTTTGCCTTGCTGCTCGGAATGTGTCCTACACTCGCTGTAACGACATCCGCTATCAATGGATTAGGAATGGGGCTGGCAACCATGGCGGTGCTCCTTGCAGCAAACACTGTTGTCTCCGCCGTAAAGAACCTCATTCCGGAAAAGGTGCGCATACCGTCGTACATCGTAATCATTGCAAGCTTTGTAACCGTGATCGATCTCAGCATGGGCGCGTATCTCCCTGATTTGCATGCAGCCCTTGGAATATTTATTCCGCTTATTGTTGTGAACTGTATAATCCTTGGTCGCGCCGAGGCTTTTGCTTCCCGCAATACCATCTTGTACTCCTTAGTAGATGCAGTTTCTATGGGCTTGGGTTTCACGTTTGCGTTGACCACGCTTGGCTCTATTCGGGAAATATTGGGGTTCGGAACGCTATTCGGCTCCCAGATAATTTCTGAGTCTTTTCCCGGGATCTCAGTTTTTATCTTGCCGCCAGGGGCATTCTTAGCACTTGGCTTCCTGGTGGCTGGGGCGCGACTTTTGACTGCACGGCTTGAACGTGCGGCAAAAGCCAGGAAGGGGTTTATCACAGCGGCAGAAGCAGCAAAAGCAGCCGCCCCCAGTAGACGCCCCCAAGGAGCTGAAGCATGAACTATTTTGTAATTTTTCTTGGTGCTATGCTCGTGAATAACATTGTCCTTGTGCAGTTCCTTGGCATTTGCCCCTTTCTCGGCGTCAGCTCCCGCATATCTACCGCTATTGGTATGGGACTTGCCGTTATGTTTGTTATGACCATAGCAACAATTGCGGTGTACCTCATTCAAGTATTCCTTCTCGTACCACTGTCACTTGAATTCTTACAAACGGTAGCCTTTATTCTTGTTATTGCGTCACTGGTGCAGCTGGTGGATATAGTGATGAAGAAAGTCAGCCCTCCTCTGCATCGAGCTTTGGGTGTGTTTCTTCCTCTTATCACTACCAACTGTGCTATACTCGGCGTTGCGCTGCTTGTCATGAATCGAGAGTATAATCTACCAGAGAGTATTGTGTTCGCCATTGCCAGTGCATTAGGCTTTGCTCTTGCTTTGTTCATTTTTGCAGGACTCCGCGAGCGACTTGAGCTATACGATGTACCAAAGGCTATGCAGGGAGCACCCATAGCTTTGGTAACGGCCGGTCTCCTGGCACTTGCCTTCATGGGATTTGCCGGACTCGCATAACACCACCCCATTTACACTAGAGAGGGTGCCAACAGCAGGCCCCTCGTACACTCATTAACAGCCCCGGTTGTTTCGCATAGGGTGACATCCGGGTCAAACTCAAATACTATGTCCAGCAGATCAGGAGGGTTCATGAAGAAAGAAAAGACGACCAAATACGAGTTCTTGCTTGAAGAAGAAATTGCCAAGGCTTTGTCTTCACCGCAGATTATTGTACCGAAAAGCCGGTTCGAAATGCTTGATATGGCCTTTGGCGGTGCAGGAAACGACTATTATGAGGTCGAGTATGATGTTGCTGGCCGTGGTTCAGTGCTTGAGGCTACTGTTGCGCGCTGCAAAAACGCCGCTGCGGTTAACTTCGTGGAGCCTTACATGCGCCGCCGTGATCCAAATGCTATGCTTATTGCAGACGAACTGCCGACCGATAAGAAGCACTACAGGGACCGTTTTCAGAGTGAGTTCGATCCGGTAAGGACAGAAACACTTGGCTGGCTTGCGCAGCAGAAGGAGCTGATCGTTCTACCCTTTATGTCCGGGGACGCAAAAGTTGGCACGCCAACCTTGCTTATTGCTCCCAGCAATGCCGGATTCTTTGTGGCAGGACTGGCCGACCTTCAAGGTTTCATTCCGGCCGACGAGCTGCAGAAAGGCTTTGAGCCCGCCGCCATCATATATCTCGCCCCGCCCTTC